>JAGWRY010000088.1 GCA_028869495.1 Elusimicrobiota bacterium
GCCGCCGCCTGGGACCGGACGCGCGGCTGCACTCCGCCCGCGGCGAGCCCGCCCAGGCGCTCGCGCGCCTGGCGCGCGACCGGCGCAGCGACCTGATCGTCGTGGGCACCCACCGCCGGAAGGGGGCGTCGCGGCTGATGTTCGGCTCGGTCTCCGAGGCGGTCGCGCGGCGCTGCCCGTGCCCCGTCCTCGTCGTGCCCGCCGTCCCGCGCCCGATCCGGCGCGTGCTGGCGCCGGTCCACGCCGAGCCCTACGCGCGGCGCGGCCTGTTGGCCGCGGCGCTGGTCGCGCGCGCCTACAAGGCGCGGCTGACGGTCCTGCACGTCGCGACCGAGCCGGTCTTCGGGCCGAACCCCGGCCGCCTGCTGAACGCGCGGATCGCGGAACTGCCCGCGGAGATCCGCCGCGACGTCAAGCCCGAGGCGGAGATCCGCGAGGGCGACGTCGTCGACGAGATCCTGCGCGCCGAGCGCGGCCGCGACCTGCTCGTCCTCGTCGCGCACCGCAAGTCCCTGCTCGGCGACTGGATCCTCGGCACGACCGCCGAGCGGGTCCTGCGCCGCACGCGCGTCCCGCTGCTGATCGTGCCCCCGGGCGGGCGGGCTTGACGCGTCAGGCGTCCGGCAGGGCCGCGATCGCGGCCTCGACCGCCTTCAGATCCAGCGGCTTGCCCAGGAAGCCGTCGGCGCCGAGCAGGAGCGCGTCCCGGCGCGAGTCGTCGTCGCTCTGCCCGCTCATCACGTAGAGCGGCGCGCGCGTCAGCGCGCGCAGGCTCGGCAGGGCCTGCAGGCCCGTGATCCCGGGCAGGACGACGTCGAGCAGGACCAGGTCGTAGGCGCCGCCGCGCAGGGTCGCGACGGCCTCCTCGGCGCTGGCGGCGCCCGCCGCGGCGTGCCCGCGGGAGACGAGGAAGCGGCTGAGGACCTCGACGGTCGAGCGCTCGTCGTCGACGATCAGGATCCTGGCGGCCTTCACGGCGATAGTATAGACTCTCCGCGTGGAAGCCGCAACGCTGATCCGGCTGAAGGTCCGCCCCGGCGCGCGGGAGGACCGCCTCGAGCGCCGGGACTCCGGCGCCTACGAGGTCTGGGTGCGCGCCCCGGCCGAGCGCGGCCTGGCCAACGCGGCGGCGCTGGCCCTGCTCGCGCGCGAGCTCGGCTGTGCGGCCAAGAGCCTGCGCGTGGTCAAGGGCGCGGCGTCGCCGTCCAAGATCGTCGCGCGGCTGGACGTCCGGTGACCGAGTCCGCGATCGTCTTCGAGGACGAGCGCCTCGTCGCGGCCGTCAAGCCGGCGGGCCGGCCGACGATCCCGGGGCGCGGCGACGTCGGCGAGCCGCTGAACGCCGAGCTCGAGCGCCGCCTGGGCGCCAAGCTCCTCGTCGTCCACCGCCTGGACCGCGAGGCGAGCGGCCTCGTCGTCTTCGCCAAGGACGCGGCGGCGCACCGGGAGCTCTGCGCGCAGTTCGAGGGACGCCGCGCGAAGAAGGCCTACCTCGCCGTCGTGTCCGGCGCCCTGGAGGGGGAGGGGATCGTCGCCCTCGCGCTGCGTGAGTTCGGCTCCGGCCGGGTCGCGCCGGCGCCGGACGGCAAGCCCTCGCGCACGCGCTGGCGGACCCTGCGTCCCCTGCGCGGCGCGACGCTCCTGCGCGTCGAGCCGGAGACCGGGCGCCGGCACCAGATCCGCGCGCACCTCTGCGCGCTCGGCCATCCGATCCTCGGCGACCCGCGCTACGGCCCGCCGCCGCGCCCGGTCGGCGGCGCGCCGCGCCTGATGCTGCACGCCCTCTCCCTGCGCGTGACGGCGGGCGGCCGGGACTACGCGCTCGAGGCGCCGCCGACGGAGGATTTCGCGGCGGAGCTGGCCCGCCGCGAGGGGCGGGAGCGGCCGCGGCGAACTATTTAGATTCTCGAACGTAGGATTAATATGTAGAATGGGCGGGGGTCGCACCCCTGCTTTCAAATGCCGGCACTTACGTCAAGGAGAACATAGGACCTATGAAGAAGCTGCTGATCGCCGTCGCGCTGCTGAGCCTCACGGGAGCCGTTTACGCCGAGGACGCGGCGGCCCCGAAGCCGGCCGCCGCCGCCCCGGCCGCCGAGAAGAAGATGGAGATGAAGCACGAGAAGTACGAGAAGCGTGAGAAGCACGAGAAGCGCGAGAAGCGCGAGAATCACGCCAAGTGGCACAAGAAGGGCGTGAAGAAGCACAAGTGGGTCCGCCGCCACAAGGCGATGAAGAACCACAAGAAGATGGAGAAGAAGGCCGAGGAGAAGAAGCCCGAGGCCGCCGCTCCCGCCGCCCAGTAAGCTTCGCGACGACGTCCCGCGGCCCCCGCGCTCGCGCGCGGGGGCCGCTTCTTTTTTTGACAAATATTGTTAGAAAAGCTCTTGACAGAAATAAGAATACCTAGTATATATTCGCAGCATGACGGGCGCGAAAGAACCACGAGGGGCACGGGAGGATCACCGCCGATGATCGCCAAGGACCTGATGCCGTGGATGTTCGTCAAGCGCACCGCGACCTGGACGCCGTACGTGAAGATCCGCGCGGAGGGCTCGCCGCGCTCCGCGGAGGCGTTCCTGGTCAAGGCCGCCCGTCGCCCCGGCAGGCGCCCTCCCCGTGGGTAGGCTCGATCGGCCGCTCCGCCGCACGCGCGCGACCCCGGTCTACACGATCGGGGCCGCGTCGCGTCTGACCGGCATCCCGATCTGGACTCTGCGCTGGATCGAGAAGCACGGCCTCCTGCGCCCCGGCCGCACCACCGGGCGTCAGCGGCTGTACTCGGACTCGGAGCTCGAGCTCCTGCGCGAGGTGCGCGGCCTGATGGAGCAGAAGGTCAACCTCGCGGGCATCCGCGTGATCCTGCGCCTGCGCCTGGCTCCCGCGCGCTGACGCGCGCCGCTCCGCCCCCAAAAGTCCCCTCGGCGCGTGGGCCCTCTTCCTCGGCCTGCGTGGGACTTCCGTTCCTGTTGACCTAGATCAACTCCTCTTATAATTCTCCCGACCTTCTACAAGGAAGGTGCGGTCGAGAGGTGGACGCACGGGAGAGAGATCGATGAGTCCGATCCGCATCAACAAAGCGCTGAAGTCCGTCATCGCCGTCGCCGTCAGCGCTTCGCTGTTCGTGACCTCCGCCGGCTGGCCGGCCGCTCAGGCCTTCGCCCAGGCGATCTCGGCCCCGGCCGGAGAAGCCGGCGCCGCATCCCGCGTCGTCGCCGTCCCCGCCGCCCTGCCCCCGTCGGCCCTCCCGGGCGCGGGCGCCTTGGTCCCGTCGCTGTCCGCGTCCGCCGCCGCGCCCCTGCCGTCCGCGCCGTCGGCGGCCGC
>JAGWRY010000089.1 GCA_028869495.1 Elusimicrobiota bacterium
GCCGTCCGCGCGGGCCGCGGCGCCGCTCGCGGGCGGGCGCGCGGAGGCCGCCCCGTCCGGCTGGCCGCGCTACCGCTACCGCGCGAAGACCTTCTCGCTGCTGGCCGCGCTGGGCGGCGCGGGCGCGCTCCTCGGCGTCACGGTCTTCGGGCCGCACATGCTGGTCGGGCTGGTCCCCGCGGCGCTGTTCGCCTTCGTCCCGTTCTGGTTCTCCCGGCCGATCGTCAAGCGCCTGATGCACGACGTCCCCGCCGACGAGTCCCGCGAGCCGGAGTATTTCGCGGCCGTGCGCGGCCTGCTCGGCCGGATCAACGCGAAGCGCCGCGCGCGCGGCCTGCGCGCGCTGCCGATGCCGGAGCTCGTCGACGACCCCCTGCCCCTGCCCAACGCCTACGCGACCGGGCGCGGCCCCTCCCGCGCCCTCGTCGGCGTGACCGCGGGCCTCAGGGAGCTGACGCTCGACCCGGAGAACGTGCGCGCGGGCGTCGTGCGCCTGATCTCCGCGACCGATCCCGGCTCGAAGGCCTTCCGGGTCTTCCGCCTGGCGATCGCCGGCTCGGTCCCGGGCGCCGCGGAGGCCGCGGACCCGGCGCAGCTGCAGGCGGCCGTGCTGAAGGCGGACCGGACCGAGCTGAAGGCGCTCGGCGTGCGGATGCTGACCGGGGTGCTCGCCCACGAGCTCTCGCACGCGACCGACCGCCACATGCTGACCGGCGCGATCGCCGGGGCGGCGGCCTCGACGATCGCCTTCTCCTCGTACGGGATGATGTGGGCGGTCGGCCACGCGCAGGCGGCGCTGCGCCGAG
The DNA here is from genome assembly GCA_028869495.1 of Elusimicrobiota bacterium. Classification (GTDB taxonomy): domain Bacteria; phylum Elusimicrobiota; class Elusimicrobia; order UBA1565; family UBA9628; genus GWA2-66-18. The sequence goes on from JAGWRY010000089.1 coordinate 807, forward strand.
GCGTCGACCGTCTGCTCGGCCGCCGCGCGCCCGCGCCGGACGCGACGCCGGCGGCGGCCGGGGACGGCGAGGGGAGCCGCACCCTCGTCGCCGACCCGGTCTCGCTCGGCGCCGCGGTCAAGTCCCTGCCGGCGCTCCTGAAGCTCTTCGCCGCGCTGTGGGTCCCGGTGCTCGCGCAGATCGTGCAGATGGCGGCCTCGCGCGGCAACGAGGGGATGGCCGACGAGGACGGCGCGCTCCTCGGCGGCGACCCGCAGGCGCTGGCCCTGGCCCTCGGCCTGCTGACGACCTGGCGCCCGCGCGCCTCCTTCGCCCTGCCCGGGACCGACCTGCCGCGCGTCGTCGCGCTGTCGGCGCTGATGACGGTGAACCCGGTCGAGCAGGCGCACCGCTCCGGCGCCCTGCCGCGTCTCGACGGCTTCACGGAGGCGGTCGTCGGCCGGGGCGACGACTTCCTGTCCGACCTTTTCGTCACGCATCCCGACACGGCCCGGCGCATCGAGCGCCTCGCCGACATGGCCGAGGTCCTGAAGGCGGCCCCGCCCGCGTCCGCCGACGTAAGCCCGGCCGGGCCGGACGGCGGGGGCGAGGCGGCCCCGCCTCCGCGCGCGGCCCCGAAGCCGTCGCTGCGCGCTCGGCTGGGGGAACTCCTGCGCGTCCTGCCGGACGAGGGGCGCAACCGCGCGTTCTGGACCTACACCCTGGGGCTGGCCCTGTCCACGCTCGGCGCGTACTTCCACTACACGGCCCTGCCGACGCTGATCGCGCCGACGAAGGCCGACACGGACAAGCTCGGCTACAACCGCGCGGCCAACTGGGCGGCGCAGGGGGCCTCGAGCGTCCTGACCGGCCCGCTCGTGGACCGCGCGGCGCTCAAGCCGACCCTGGTGTGGACCTACGCGGGCCGCGCGCTGCTGATGGCGCTGGTGCCCGTCCTGTTCCTGACCGGCCACTTCGGCTTCGCGGCGTTCTCCCTGCTGATCGGCCTGGCCGGCTTCCTGCAGGCGACGTCGCAGACCGCGGGTTCGGTCGCCTACAACCGCATCCTCGGCGACGACGAGTCCTACTACAACCGCGCCAACGCCGTCTCGACGATCGTCCTCGACGCGGTCGGCGTGGTCGGGCCCCTGCTGGCCGGCGCCTTCGTCGCCTGGATCGGGACGCTGTTCGCGGCGCCGCTGATGGGCAACGCGCTCGCCTACGGCGTCTACGCGGTGCTCCTCCTCGGCGCGGGCGTCGGCTACGGGCTGTTCCTGCGCCTGCCGCGCGACGGGGTCGAGGCGGCGCGCCGGGGCCTGCGGACGCGGCTGAAGGGCGCGGACCTCGCCGGCGCGCGCGTGCGCGGGGTGGCGATCGCGCGCGAGAAGGGCGGCTCGGTCCTGCTCGTCGAGGCGGCGGGCTCCGCGGCGGCGCTGGCCCGGGCCGTGCCGGCCTCGTTCGAGGGCTATCCGGTCCGGCTCGTGCCGCCGCGCAGTCCGCTGCGCGAGCTGGCGGCGGGCCTGCGCCTCGCCTTCTCGAACCGCTTCCTGCGGCTCTATCTGCTCTTCTCGACGCTGTCGCAGTTCTCGGGCGACTCGCTGATCTTCACGGTCCTGCCGCGCTACCTGAGCGACTCCCTGCACGCGGGCGCGGGCGCCTTCGGAATCCTGCTCGCGGTCGCCGCTCTCGGGACCGGGATCGCGTCGGGGCTGATCGCGCTCGCGCGCGACCCGGCGCAGGCGGCGCTCGCGCCCGTCTCGCGCGTCTTCCGCGCGGAGCTCTCGGCGCGCGAGCCCGGCCTGTCGACGCAGACGCTGGACCTCGCGGCGGCGGCCCTGCGCGAGTCCCTGCCCAAGACGCTCGAGCGCTACAAGGCGGAGCGCCGCGCCGGCGGCGGACGCGATCGGACGCCCGACGAGCTGGCCGCCGACGTCCTCGCCCGGGCGGCGTCGGACCTGGCGCCGCTGCTGAAGACGACGCCGGAGTCGGCGTCCGCGCTCCTCGAGGCGACCGGCTCCGCGCGCGACGTGCGCCTGTGGGCCGCGCGCCGCGGCGCACGCCTGATGGAGGGCGCGCGGCGCGACGCGGACTCGGGCATGGACTCGCTCCAGCGCCAGGGGCGCTGGACGAACCTCCTGCACGCGGCGTCCTGGCTCGCCTACGCGGGGGTGTTCCTCGCGCACTCGTTCTGGCCGTCGGCCGGGCTGATGCTGCTGTCGGCCGTGCTCGCGGGGCCGGCCAACGTCGTCTGGGAGAGCCTGACGACCCGCGTCATCGCCGGGGCCTTCCCGAACGACCAGGGCAAGGTCTACGGCGCGCTGACCTTCTACTGGATCGTCTGCGCGGCGTTCGGCGTGCTCGTCTTCGGCTGGATGCTGACCGGGATCGCGACGGCGACGGCGCTGTGGATCGTCGCCGGCGTCCTGTCCGTCTGCGCGGTCCTCGACGTGCTGCAGACCTGGCGCATCTTCCCGATCGGCCGGCGCTGAAAAGCCGCCGGACCGAAGGACCCGCCCGCGGCGGCCAAGGTCCCCCGGCCCGTTGGGACCAATGCCTCGACCCCGTTGGGACCTAGGGCCCGTCAGCGCGGGCGAAGGCGCCGTTATAATGGGGGCGGATGAAGACCTTGCGCGCCGCGCTCGCCGTCCTGCTCGCCTCGTCCGTGGTCCTGCTCTCCCCGGGCGAGCGCGCCTGGGCGGGGGCGGTCGAGATCGCCGGAGCCGGCGGGGAGTCCGCCCCGGGCGCCTCCGCCGCGGCCGCGGCCCTGCCCGCCTCGGCCGCGCCCGGCGCGGCC
>JAGWRY010000090.1 GCA_028869495.1 Elusimicrobiota bacterium
ATGTTCGGCAACCCGGAGACGACGACCGGCGGTCTCGCGCTCAAGTTCTACGCGACCCAGCGCCTCGAGATCCGGCGCATCGAGAACATCAAGGACGGCGACGTCGTCGTCGGCGCGCGCGCGCGCGTCAAGATCGTGAAGAACAAGGTGGCGCCGCCGTACCGCACCGCCGAGTTCGAGATGATCCACGGCTTCGGAGTGTCGCGCGAGGGCTGCCTCGTGGACATGGGCGTCGAAGCGGGCGTCGTCGAGAAGTCCGGCTCCTGGTTCCTGTACGGCGAGGAGCGCCTCGGGCAGGGCCGCGAGAACGCGAAGGCCTACCTGAAGCACCACGTCGAGGTCGCCGAGCGCCTCGAGAAGGCTCTGCGCGAGAAGTATCTGGCCGTCCCGGCCGACGAGGCCGATAGGACGGCCGCGGCGCCTTCGACCGCGGCCGCGGTCGAGAAGGACGATAAGACGGCGGCCCGGCACGCCGGGAAGCCGAAGGCGTAATCCGTCCGCCGCGAAGGCCGCCGCCCCCGTCCGCGGGGGCGGCGGCGCTTTTTCCGGGCGGCGCGGCGCCGGGAGAGGTAGAATAAAAAAATGAGCGGAACGGCCGATCCTCTCCTCGACGAGTACGCGCGCTGCCTGAGCCTCGAGCGCGGGCTGTCGCCGCGCACGGTCGCCGCCTACGCGTCCGACGTCGGGCGCCTTCTGGCCTGGGCCGCCGCGCGCGGGCTCGACGCCCGCTCCGCGACGCGCTCCCAGCTCGACGACTTCCTATGGGACGAGCGGCGGCGGGGGCTGAAGCCCGCGTCGCTGAGGCGCGCGGTCGAGGCCCTGCGCTCGTTCTACGCCTATCTCGCGGTCGAGAGGCGCCTGCCCGAAAGCCCGGCCGACGCCCTGAAGGGCCCGCGGACGCCGAAGCGCCTGCCCAAGTTCCTGACGCGAGGCGACGCCGCGCGCCTGCTCGCCGCGCCGTCGGGCGACTCCTACGAGGACGTCCGCGACCGCGCGATGCTCGAGCTCCTCTACGCGTCGGGCCTGCGCGTCAGCGAGGTGCTGACGCTGACGCCGGAGGCGGTCAACCTGCAGGAGGGCTGGGTGCGCGTGCTCGGCAAGGGCTCCAAGGAGCGCCTGGTGCCCGCGCACGCGCGGGCGCTGGCGGCCCTGCGCGCGTATCTCGCCTTGCGCGAGCGCCGCTTCAAGTCCCCCGCGCCGGAGCTCTTCCTCGGGCGCTCGGGGCGGCGCCTGTCGCGCGTGCAGTTCTGGCGGATCCTGCGCGCGCTCGGGCGGCGCGCGGGCCTCTCGTCGCCGGTCCATCCGCACCTGCTGCGCCACACCTTCGCGACGCACCTGCTCGAGGGCGGCGCCGACCTGCGCTCGGTCCAGGAGATGCTCGGCCACGCGGACCTCTCGACGACGCAGATCTACACGCACCTCGACGCGTCGGCCCTGAAGGCCGCGCACGCGCGGCACCATCCGCGCGGATGAACTACAATACGGCCGTGCGCCGCTCTCTCCTCGCGTTGACGGTCTTCCTGGCCGGGGCCGCGCCCGCCCTCGCGGCGAAGGAGCGGGCGTCCGCGGCGGACAAGCGCTCGGTCGAGCTGGCCGAGTACTTCCTGAAGGTGCCGACCGCGCAGGCCGATCCCCGATTCGTCGAGCCGTTCCTGAAGCTCGATCCGGACTCTCTTCCGAGGCGCCTGCGCGCGCGGACCCGCGCCAAGCAGATCGACATCCGCGCGCTGATCCGCATCCACGAGACGAGGAAGAAGGGGCTGTTCCTGATGCCGGCGTCCTGCGACCTCGCGACCTTCGTGCATCCGTTCTCGGAGGAGAAATCCTTCGCGATGGCCGGCTACGGGCCGCTGGCCGAGGACGAGGAGCAGTACCTGATGAACCGCACCAAGTGCACGGAGCTGGACATGGGCTGCGAGTTCACGCTCGAGATCTTCTTCGACAAGAACGACAAGAAGAAGAAGCGGCACCTGCGCATGCACTGGAAGGACCCCCTGCGGGCCCTGCTGATCCAGTACCACGCCGGGGCCAAGACGAATCAGACGAACTTCTTCGGCGCGTCGCTGACGTGCGAGCACTAACGGCCCCGAGCGCTTCCTCGGCGCATTCGCGCCGCGCGCGGAGCGTCGCGGCCAGAGGCTCTTAGGCCTTCCGCTCGACGACCATCGCGCCGCCCATCCCGCCTCCCGCGCAGGCGGCGAGCATGCCGAGGCGGCCCTTCGGGTTCCTCTTCAGCGCGTGGACGAGGTTCAGCACGAGGCGCGCGCCCGTCGCGCCGAGCGGATGGCCGACCGCGATCGAGCCGCCGTTCGGGTTCAGGGCGCCGGACGCGTTCTTGGCCGCCCAGTCGTGGCCGAACTTCTCCCTGCCGACCTTGAAGATCGACAGCACGGTCGCCGCGAAGGGCTCGTGCAGCTCGATCTGGTCGAGCGCGGCGAAATCGGCGCCCGCGCGCTTCAGCGCGACCGGCGCGGCGAGCGCCGGAGCCACGCCCATGTGCGCCGGGTTGTTGCCGACGAAGGCCCAGCCCTTGATCTCGGCCAGGACCTCGAGGCCCAGCGCCTTGGCCTTCTCGGCCGTGGTCACGACGACGACGGCCGCGCCGTCGGAGCGCCCGCAGGAGTTGAACAGGGTCACGGTTCCCTTCGCGCCCTCCTGCCAGGACTTGCCTTCGATGAAGCCGCCGAAGTCGCGGTAGAAGTCCTTCAGCGAGTAGGCCGAGTTGTCGAAGAGCACCGGGGCCTTCGCGAACATCTGCGGCTTCTCGACCAGGTCCTCGCGCAGGTGCGGGTACTCGTCCTTCTCGAGGACCGTCCGGCCGTCCCGGACGACCGGAACGACATGGCTCGCGTAGAAGCCGGACTTCCAGCCCTCGAGGCTGCGGCGGAAGCTCTCGCGCGCGTACTCGTCCTGCTCGGCGCGGCCGATCCCGTACATCTGCGCGCAGATCTCGGCGGTCCCGGCCATGTTCACGTGCTTGACCGGGTCGGTCAGCCCCGCCTCCATCGCGTCGGTGACCTTGACGTCCGGCAGGCTCGGCAGCTCCGCCCACTTCGCTTTGACCGTGTCCAGGCTGCGCAGGGCCTTCGCCGCGCGCGAGCCGTCGATCGAGTACGGCAGGCGCGACATCACCTCGACGCCGCCGGCGAGATAGAGCTCGCCGTCGCCGGCCAGGATGAAGCGGCAGGCGGCCGCGACGGACTCGATCGAGGACACGCAGTTGTTCTGCACGGTGACCGCCTGGGTCTTCTCGGGCAGGCCCGCGCGCAGCGCGGCGACGCGCGCGATGTTCGGCGCGGTGAACGCCTGGCCGACCCAGCCGGCGATCACGCCGTCGACGGCCTCCTTCGCGAGCTTCGCGCGCGACAGAGTCTGCGTCAGCGCGTCGACGAGCAGGTCCTCGGGGGGGATCGCGGACAGCGAGCGGGAGATGTGTCCGATCGGCGTGCGCGCGCCTCCGGCGATGACGATCGTCTTCGATTGGGCGTTCATGAGGCCTCCGTGTCCGCACAATGTATATAATTCGAAGCGAACGTGAGGAACCTGCTCCTCGTCGGCAGCCACCTCGGCTATCCGATGGACCGCACGCCGCTCGGCGGCGGGGCGATGGTCGGCCTCCAGCTCGTGCGCCATTGGACGCCGGACGCGACGTGGCGCCTGCTCGTGCTCGGCTCCGGCCCGCAGCCCCCTTCGCCGTCGTGCCAGTACGTGCGCCTCGCCGGACGCGAGGAGGCGCTCGTTGAGCTCGGCGAGATGGCCTACGCGCGCTTCTGCCGCGACTTCGAGGCGCGGACGACCGCGTGGATCCTCGAGCGCCGCTCCGAGCTCAAGCCCGCCGACACCGCGATCGTCGTCAACGACATCTCGGAGGGCCCGGACCTCGCGGCCCTGTCCGGGGCCGGCTACAGGATCCTGTCGATCTGGCACGTCGACGTCGTCGACTACTTCAACAAGCTCTACCTGCACCGCCTGGTCGCGCCCGAGCGGCTGACGCGCCTGCACGAACGCCTGCGCGCGGCCGGCGTCGAGAGGATCCTGCCCGACGTCCTGAGCCTCGTCTTCGGCAAGCAGCGCGAAACGGTCTCCCGCTCGACGCGGATCGTCGTGCCGTCGAGCGCGATGGCCGAGATGATCCTGCGCTGCTACGGCGGACTGGAAGGCGGCGCGGACCTGCGCCGGCGGATCGCGGTCGTGCCGTGGGGCGTCTGGGCCGAGGACGCCGGTCCCGCCGATCAGAACCGCGCCGACGAGTTGAGGGAGTACCACGAGATCGGCCCGGACACGGTCGTGCTGATGACGCTTTCGCGGATCTCGCCGGAGAAGGGCATTCATCTGCTCCTGGAGGCCCTGCGCCTGCTGGAGGCGTCGGGCCGCCTGGACGGGCGCGACGTGCGCCTGTTCGTCTGCGGCGAGCCCGCGTTCATGATGGGCCAGGCGTATCTGAAGAAGGTCCGCGCGGCCGCGGCGCGGCTCAAGAAGGTGAAGGTCGTCTTCCCCGGCTATCTCGACGGCGAGTCCAAGCGCGTCTACCTGAGCCTTGCCGACCTCTTCGTCTCGCCGTCGGTGCACGAGAGCTACGGGCTCAACGTCGTCGAGGCGATGCACGCGGGCCTGCCGGTCCTGGCCAGCGACCACTACGGCGTGCGCGACATGCTGCCGCCGGACGCGGGGCGTCTCGTCCACTATCCGAGCCCGAAGAAGGCGCCGGGCCTGCTGGCCGAGGCCCTTCTCGGCATGATCTCCGACCGCGAGACGCTCAAGACGATGGGCGCGGCCGCGCGCGCGGCCGCCGCGGCGATGCCGTTCTCCGCGGCCGCCGAGGCCGTGCGCGTCGCGGCCCTGGGGATGCTCGGGTGAGGGCGGGGCTCCGGGCCGGGCTGACGGTGGACATGCCGGCGAAGGTCGAGCGGCACATGAAGCCGCACCTGCAGGGCTTGGTCCGCCACCCGCTCTACGCGACCTGGGCGATGGTCTACCACATGGAGACCGCGTCGCGGATGCTGCTCGCGCCGTACCTCGAGCCGCACGAGGAGGCCGTCGGAGGCGGCGTGCTCGTCAAGCACCTGCGCCCGGCCCGCGTCGGCGCGCCGCTGCACGTCGTCGCGCGCCTCGTGCGCGTGCGGGGGCTCCGCGTCTACACGCGCGCCGAGATCCACAGCCGCGGGCGCAAGCTCGGCGAGGGCTCGATCCTGCAGGTGGTGATGAGCCGCACGCGCTTCGCCA
>JAGWRY010000091.1 GCA_028869495.1 Elusimicrobiota bacterium
CCCGTCAGGCCCACGGCGAAGCTCTTCGGGCGGGTCACGAGGGCCTGTCCCTCTTCGGGGAGTAGCGGCGCATGATGTCGCGCTCCTCGTCGGTCAGCGACTCCAGGCCGCTGGCGAGGATCTTGTCGAGGATGCGGTCGACCTCGGCCATCGGGTCGGCCGGAGGCTCCTCGCGCGGCGAGCGGCGCGGCGCGAAGGCGGGGCGCGGGCGCGGCGGCGCGGGCGCGTCCTCGCGCTCGAACAGGCCGCGCGCGAAGCCCTTCGCGCGGACCTTCCAGACCCACCACCAGCGGATGTAGACGTAGCCGGTCACCGCCCCGCCGAGGTGGGCGAAGTGGGCGAGGCCGGGCATCGAGCCGGTCGTCCCGGCGAAGAACTCGAGCAGGCCGCACAGGATCGCGAAGTGCGCGGCCTTCATCGGGATCAGGAAATAGACGTAGACGACGGCGTCCGGGTACAGCATCGCGAACGCGACGAGCAGGCCGAAGATCGCGCCGGAGGCGCCGATCACCGGGATCGCGGAGTGCGGATGGATCAGCGTGCTCGTCAGCGCGGCGCCGACGCCGCACAGGAAGTAGAATTTGAGGAACTCCGCCGCGCCCCACTGCGCCTCGACCGGCATGCCGAACATCCACAGCACGAACATGTTGATCAGCAGGTGCCAGATCCCGCCGTGCAGGAACAGGTACGTGATCGGCTGCCAGATCCAGCGGTCGAAGAGCAGGTGCTGGGGGACGAGGCCGAACAGGTCGTAGACCTGCGGCCCGGCCAGGCGCGAGAGCAGGAAGCCGACGACGTTGGCGGCGATCAGCCACTTGACGGCCGGCGGCGTCGCCGCGAAGTTCAGCGGGTCGTGGCGGAAGATGCGCGTCACTTCAGCTTCTCCATGTCCTGCCAGTTCGGGCCGGCCTTCACGTCGACGACGAGCGGGACCTTGAGCCGGACCGCCCCCTCCATCGCGCCGCGGACCCGCTTCGCGAAGCGCGGGACCTCGCCGGCCTCGACCTCGAAGATCAGCTCGTCGTGGACCTGCAGGAGCATCTCGGCGCCGCGGCGCCCCTTCGCGAGGTCCTTCGCGATCTCGAGCATCGCGAGCTTGATGATGTCGGCGGACCCGCCCTGGATCGGCGTGTTGCGCGCGGCGCGCTCGGTGAACTGACGCAGGGCCGCGTTCTTGGCCGCGAGCTCCGGCAGCCAGCGCACGCGTCCGAGCAGCGTGCGCGCGCAGCCTTCCCGGCGCGCGCGCGCGAGGTTGCTCTCGACCCAGGCCGAGACGCCCGGATAGCGCTCGAGGTAGCCCTTGATGTAGGCGGCCGCCTCCTGCTGGGAGATGCCGAGCTGGGCCGCCAGGCCGAACGCGGTCTGCCCGTAGACGATGCCGAAGTTGATCGCCTTGGCCGCGCGGCGCTGATCCGGCGTCACCTCCGCCGGCGGGACGCGGAAGACCTCGGACGCGGTGCGGCGGTGGATGTCCTCGCCGCTCTTGAAGGAGGCGAGCAGGGCCTCGTCGCCGGACTC
>JAGWRY010000008.1 GCA_028869495.1 Elusimicrobiota bacterium
AAACGGAACGGAAACCGCAGAGACACGGAGGCGCGGAGAACGGATGAACGACGTTTAACCACGAAGACACAAAGACACGAAGAACGGATGACGGGTGAACAACGACGCGCGTGATCCGTTAACCCTCAATCCGCTTTTCTTTGTGTCTTTGTGTCTTCGTGGTCGACTGCCGTTCGTTCCCGGGTTGCTATAATCAAAAGGCATGGCCTCCCCGAGCACGCGGCACCTGACGATCCTGCTGACGGACATCAAGGGGTTCACGGACAAGACCTCGCACCGCAGCCGCGCCGACATCCAGCGCCTGCTCGACGACCACCGCGACGTCGTCCTGCCGGTCCTGCAGGAGCGCGGCGGCAAGCTGGTCAAGACGATCGGCGACGCCTTCCTGATGACCTTCGAGAGCCCGACCGACGCCGTGCTGGCCGGCGTCGCCGCGCAGGAGGCCCTGTCCAAGCGCAACGCGTCGGTGGCCGACGAGGACCGCATCGAGATCCGCATCGCGATCAACTCGGGCGAGGTGAACCTCGTCGAGGGCGACGTGTTCGGCGAGCCGGTCAACATCGCGTCGCGCATCGAGGGGATCGCCGAGGCCGGAGAGGTCTACTTCACCGAGGCCGTCTACCTCGCGATGAACAAGACCGAGGTCCCCTCCTCCGAGGTCGGCCTGCTCCAGCTCAAGGGCATCCCGGAGAAGATCCGCGTCTACAAGGTCCGCCACGAGACCCCGCTCGGCGTCGGCCAGGTCCCGCCGAAGAGCGTCCCGCCGCCGGCGGTCCCGGGCTTCGCGCCGGGCGAGAAGGCCAAGCTCGTCCCGCCGGCCGCGCCGCTCCCCGCGGCCCGCGCGGCGTCGCCGTCCTCCCTGCGCCGCCCGCTGGCCTGGCGCCGCGCGGTCGCCTTCGGCATCGACTTCGTGCTCTGCATGACGATCGCGGGCCTCTTCGACGGCGGCGGGCGCCGCGTCCGCGTGACCAAGCGCTTCGAGCACGCCGCCGCGGCGGACCTGCCGACGATCAAGGCCGACGGCAAGGGCCTGACGATCGCCGACGGCAAGAACACGGTCTCGATGGACGAGAAGGGCCTCCGCGCCTCCGGCGCCGACGGCGCGAAGGCGGTGATCGACTCCTCGGGCGTCCGCGTCACCCCCGGCAAGGAGGAGTCCGCGGCTCCGGCCCGAAACACGCTGTACGACAACGGCAAGGGCCTGACGGTGACCACCGACGAGGACGACGCGCCCCGCCACCGCGGCAAGTGGGCGTTCGCCCTGATCTGGGCCCTCTACGGCGTGTTCTGCCTGAAGTACCTGGACGGCACGACGCCGGGCAAGAAGGTGATGAAGCTGAAGGTCGTCGCGGAGGACGGCTCGCCGCTGACCAAGCGCCAGCGCTTCGCGCGCTCGGCGTTCTCGGTCGTCTCGCTGTACTTCGCCTTCCTCGGCTACCTGTGGGCGCTGTGGGAGAAGGACCGCCGCGGCTGGCACGACTTGCTGGCCGGCACGCGCGTCGTCCCGCTCGACTAGAGCGGCCTAGTCCAGGTTCTTGAGGCAGGCCTCGACGAGGTGCGGGGCGGAGAGCCCGTACTTGTCGTAGAGCTCGGCGGGCGAGGCCGACTCGCCGAAGTCGCGCAGGCCCACGCGCACGACCGGGACCGCCAGGCCGCGCTCGGCCGCCGCCTCGCAGACCGCCGACCCGAGGCCGCCGTTGACGTTGTGGTCCTCGACCGAGACGAGCCTCTGCGAGTCCTTCGCGAAGCGCGCGACCGCGGCCCCGTCGAACGGGGCCAGCGTGCCGGCGTCGGCGACGCGGACGGCGAAGCCCTTCTTCTCGAGCTCCTGGGCCGCCTCGACCGCGCACGGGACGGGCCCGCCCGAGGCGATCAGCGTCGCCTGGTACTTCGCGGGCTTCTTGGCCGGCTCCCAGATCACGTCGATCTTGCCGGGCTCCCACGTCCAGCCGTCGGCGTGGACGTCGGGCATCTTCTGCCGGGTCAGGCGGAGGTAGACCGGGCCGACGTGCTCCTCGATCATCCAGCGGACCTGCTGGCGCGCCTCGGCGTCGTCGCCGGGCTGGAGGACGGTCATGTGCGGCAGGGCGCGCATCGCGGCGACGTCCTCCAGGCCCATCTGCGAGGTCCCGTCCTCGCCGATGCCGATGCCGGCGTGCGTGCCGACGATCTTGACGTTCGTGCGGTTGTAGGCGGCGGAGACGCGGATCGGCTCCAGGCGTCCGACCACGAAGCAGGCGAAGGAGGTCAGCACCGGGACCTTGCCGGAGAGGGCCAGCCCCGCGGCGGCGCCGACCATGTTCTGCTCGGCGATGCCGAGCTCGAAGTGGCGCTCCGGGTGCTTCTTCTTGAAGGCCTGGGTCATCGTGGACTTCGAGAGGTCGGCGTCCAGGACGACGAGGTTCTCGTTCTTCGCGCCGAGCTCGACGAGCATCTCGCCGAACGACTCGCGGGTGGCCTTATTTGCCATTGAGGATCTCCTGGACCGCCCGGTCGGCATCCTCCTTCTTCGGGGCGGAGCCGTGCCAGGCGATGTTGTTCTCCATGAAGGAGACGCCCTCGCCCTTGACCGTCTTGGCGACGATCGCGTGCGGCCGGCCCTTGGCGAGGCGCGCGCCGAGGTAGGCCTTCTCGATCGCGGCCAGGTCGTGCCCGTCGACGACCTGGACCTCCCAGTTGAACGCGCGCAGCTTGTCGGCCAGGGGCTCGAGGTCCATGACCTCCTTGACCGGCCCGTCGATCTGTCCGCCGTTGTGGTCGACGATCGCGACGAGGTTGTCGAGGCCGAACTTCGGGGCGGCCATGAAGGCCTCCCAGCACTGGCCCTCCTGCAGCTCGCCGTCGCCGAGGATCACGTAGGTCCGCCAGTCCTTCTTGTCGAGCTTGGCGGCCAGCGCCATCCCGAGGCCGACCGACAGGCCCTGGCCGAGCGAGCCGGTCGAGAACTCGATGCCGGGCAGGCGCAGGCGGTCCGGGTGGCCCTGGAGCGGGCTGTCGAGCTTGCGCAGGGTCTTCAGCGCCTCGACCGGGAAGTAGCCGCGCCGCGCCATCACCGCGTAGAGGGCGGGGCAGGCGTGGCCCTTGGAGAGGATCAGGCGGTCGCGCTCCTCCCAGTCCGGCTTCTTCGGGTCGTGGCGCAGGAAGCGCCAGTAGAGGACGGTCAGCAGGTCGATGACCGACAGCGAGCCGCCCGGATGTCCCGAGCCGGCGGCCTCGATCATGCGGATGATGTCGACGCGCATCGTGCGCGCGAGATCCTTGAGCTCCTTCAGGTCGGCGGTCGCTCCGGTCGCGGGGGTCATGCGGCCATTCTACAAAACGGAAGGGGGCGGCGATGAAGTAGAATCGCGGCATGAGCCCCCTCTGGTCCCCCTCCGTGCCGCTCGTCCAGCTGCTCGTGCGCGCCGTCCTCGTCTACGTCGTCGTCCTGGCCCTCCTACGCCTGGGCGGCAAGCGCCAGATCGGGCAGATGGGCGCGGCCGAGTTCGTCGCCCTGCTCCTCGTCAGCAACGCGGTGCAGAACGCGATGAACGGCGGCGACAACTCGCTCGGCGGCGGCCTGTTCCTGGCCGCGGTCCTGATGGGCCTGAGTGCGCTGGTCGTCTGGCTGTCCTACCGCTCGAAGCGCTTCGAGAGCCTGGTCGAGGGCCGCCCGTGCCTGCTCGTCTACAAGGGCGAGCCCCTGCTCAAGAACCTGGACGCCGAGCGCGTGCCCCTGCGCGAGCTGAGGACGCTCCTGCGCCGCCAGGGCGTGCACGAGCTCAAGGACGTCCACGAGGCCGTGCTCGAGGCCAACGGCATGCTCACCGTGGTGCGCAACTCCGAGCTCCCTCCGTCCGTCTCGCGCGTCTAGCCGGGCCCGCGCGCGGCGAGCATTTGGTAGAATCTCGGCGCTTATGAAGATTAAGACCTACGTCAACCAGATCCGCGCCGCCGCGGCCTACATCAAGAAGCGGGCGCCGGGCTTCCGTCCGGACGCGGGCCTCGTCCTCGGCTCGGGGCTGGCGAAGGCCGTGCCGCCGCTCCAGAAGGCGCAGACGATCCCCTACGCCGAGATCCCGGGCTTCCCCCGCACGACGGTGCCGGGGCACGAGGGCAAGCTGATCCTCGGCCGCGCCGGGGGCAAGAGCGTGGCGGTGATGCAGGGCCGCTTCCATTATTACGAGGGCCACGCGATGGAGTCGATCGCGCTGCCGGTCCGCACCCTCGAGTACCTGGGCCTCAAGACCCTGATCGTCACCGCCGCCGTCGGCTCGATGCGCGCGGAGATCCGCCCCGGCCACTTCACGGTCGTCAGCGACCACATCAACATGATGGGCCGCAACCCCCTGCGCGCCTTCCACGAGGAGGAGTTCGGGACGATGTTCTCGGACATGAGCGACGCCTACGACGAGCGCCTGCGCAAGGCGATGCTCGCGATCTGCCGCCGGCGCCGCGTCGCGGCGCGCGAGGGCGTCTACGTCGCGGTCGGCGGGCCGTCCTACGAGACCGCGGCCGAGATCCGCGCGTTCCGCACGCTCGGCGGCGACGTCGTCGGCATGTCGGTCGTGCCCGAGGTGATCCCGGCGCGGCAGATGGGGGTCGCGGTCGCGGCGCTGGTCTGGACCTCGAACATGGCCGCGGGCCTGCCCGGCTCGATCCAGAACCACGGCGACGTGCTGGCCCTCGGCGCGAAGGTCTCCGACGACCTGCGCGCGGTGCTCTCCGACCTGATCCCGCACCTCTGACGGCGCCGATGCTCTTCCTGGACCTCATCGCCAAGAAGCGCGACGGGGGCCGGCATTCTCCGGAGGAGCTGGAGTTCGTCGCCCGCGCGGCGGCCGACGGCTCGGTCCCCGACTACCAGCTCGCGGCCTGGCTGATGGCGGTCGTCTGCCGCGGGATGGACGAGGGCGAGACCGTCGCGCTCACGCGCGCGATGGCGCGCTCGGGCGAGACGCTGGGGCTGTCCGGCCTGCGCCGCCCGAAGGCCGACAAGCACTCGACCGGGGGCGTCGGCGACGGGGTCTCCCTCGCGCTGGCGCCGCTCGCCGCGGCCTGCGGGCTCGCGGTGCCGATGATGTCGGGGCGGGGCTTGGGGCACACCGGCGGGACCTTGGACAAGCTGGAGGCGATCAAGGGGTTCCAGGTGCGCCTCCCCCTGCCCAAGATCCGGGCCCAGCTGAAGAAGATCTCGGTGTGCATGTTCGGCCAGACCGGGACCCTGGCCCCGGCGGACCGCACGCTCTACGCGCTGCGCGACGCGACCGCGACGGTGCCCGCGCAGCCGCTGATCGTCGGCTCGATCCTGTCCAAGAAGGCCGCCGAGGAGCTCGACGCGCTGGTCCTCGACGTCAAGGTCGGCTCGGGCGCGATCTTCAAGGACGCGCCTTCGGCGCGCGCGCTCGCGCGGGCCCTGGTCAAGACGGCCGGGGGCCTGGGCATCCCGACCGTGGCGGTCTTGACCGCGATGGAGCAGCCGCTCGGGCGCTACGTCGGCAACGCGCTCGAGGTCCGGCAGGCGCTCGAGATCCTGAACGGCGACGAGCGCGCGGACGACTACCTGGAGTGCCTGCTGGCGCTGGGCGGCTGGATGCTGAAGCTCTCCGGCCGCGCCCGCTCCCCGCAGGCCGGCGCGGACCGGATGCGCGCGGCGATCCGCGACGGCTCGGGCCTGAAGGTCTTCCGCGCGATGGTGAAGGCGCAGGGCGGCGACCCGCGGGTCGTCGACGAGCCCGACCGCCTGCCGAAGGCGCGCCGCGCGCGGACCGTGCGCGCCTTGCGGGACGGCTGGGTGACGCGCCTCGACGCGCGCCGCGTCGGCCACGCCGGGGTCCTCCTCGGCGCGGGCCGCGCGTACAAGGAGCAGGCGCTCGACTACGGCGCGGGCTTGGAGCTCGTCCGCAAGGTCGGCGCGCGCGTGCGCCGCGGCGAGACCGTCGCGGTCCTGCACGCCGCGGACGCCGCGCGCCTGGCCGACGGCGAGCGCGAACTGCGCGCGGCGCTCGAGATCGGTTCCCGCCCGCCGCGGCCGCCGCGCACGGTCCTCGAGATCTTGAGATGAAAGGAGGCGCCCCCATGACCCCGCACGTCAGCGACCACCCGCTCGTCCAGGACAAGCTCGCGCGCCTGCGCGACGCGCGCACGACGTCGGAGGACTTCCGCCGCCTGATGGCCGAGGTCGCCCTGCTGGTCGGCACCGAGGTCCTCCGGGGGGTGCGCACGCGCCGGACGACGGTACGCACGCCGCTCAAGGCCGCGCCGGCCGTCGTCCTCGACCAGCCGCTGGCCTTCGTCGCGGTCCTTCGCGCCGGCCTCGGGATGATCCCGGGTCTTCTGGAGCTCGCGCCGAAGGCCTCGATCGGCCACATCGGTCTCTACCGCGACGAGCGCACGCTCCTGCCGGTCCAGTACTACCTGCGCCTGCCCAAGAACCTGGGCGCGCACTACGTGGTCCTCTGCGATCCGATGCTGGCGACCGGGGGCTCGGCCTCGGAGTCCCTGCGCATCCTGAAGGCCGAGGGCGCGCGCCGCATCGTCCTGCTGACGCTGCTCGCCTCCAGGCGCGGCCTCGAGCGCATCCGCCGCGACCACCCGGACGTCCGCGTCTTCACCGCGGCGGTGGACCCGGTCCTCAACGACCGGGGCTACATCATGCCGGGGCTGGGCGACGCCGGCGACCGCCTCTTCAACACCTGAGGCCGCCCTCCTCCCCCCCGGAAAAACGGAGGCCCCGCGAGGGGTCGCGGGGCCGGTGCGTCGTCCTGGGGTTTGCGGAGGTCCGAAGCTTAGGAGTTCTTCGCGTCGGCGCAGACGTGCGGCCAGACGCAGGTCTGGACGACCTGGGCGGTCTCGGCGCACTTGTTGGGCCAGACGCAGGGCTGGAACTGGGCGGTCTCGGTCTTCAGCGTCGCGCACTTGTTCGGCCACACGCAGGGCTGGAACTGGGCGGTCTCGACCTTCTGCTCGGCGCACACGTGCGGCCACACGCAGGTCTGCACCTGCTGAGCCGTCTTCGGGGCCGGGGTCAGGTTCGTCATCGCGAGCGTCAGGATCAGGTTGAGCATTTTCTTTTCTCCGTTCTCTCTTTCCGCGTCTAAATCTTTCTTGCGGCGACAAAGACAGTGTAGCGCGGCGGCGCGCGCGTCCTGAATGAGAACGGTCAAGGGGGCCGCTTGATCGAACTCAATTGATTCCGGTCAACGGGACCTTCGGCCCGGGCGGGCCCGGGACGCGCGGTCCCGACGGGGAGGGCCGTTCGGCCCGGCGGCGGAGGCGACGGGAGCGCTACTGCGCGGAGCCGGAGAGGGCGCGCAGGCGCTCGAGGCCGACGATCAGCAGGTCCTTGTCCTTCTTGCGCAGGACCTCGCGCTTCTCGAAGTCCTTGAGGAGGCGGACGGTGGTCTCGATCGTCAGCCCCGCCATCTCGGCGAGGTCGCGCCGCTTGATGCCGGCCACGACCGGGTAGGGCTTCCGGGCCTGCATCATGCGCAGCAGGGTGTCGGCCAGGCGGCCGCGCGCGGGCTTGAAGGCGATGTCGCGGGCCTTGTTCTCGCCGCGGCGCACGTCGCGCGCGAGCTCGCGCATCAGCGCGAGGCCGGCGTGCGGGAAGCGGCCGAGGAAGTCCTTGAAGGACTTGGTGTCCACCATCGAGACGACGCTGGGCTCCAGGGCCTCGGCGGTCGCGGTGTAGCCCCCCTCGTCGGCGAGCAGGGTCACGTGGCCGACCAGGTCGCCGGGGCTCTCGACGCGCGTCGTCAGCTGCTGGCCGGTGCGGCTGGACTTGTAGATCTTGACCTTGCCGGTGCAGACGACGTAGACGCCCTGCGGCATCGCGCCCTCGTGGAAGACGACCTCGCCGCGCTTGAAGGCGTTGGCCAGGCGCATCTCCCGCCACGCCTTCTTGGTCTCCTTGGTCTCGAGGAGCTCGTAAAAGCAGTTCTTCTTAAAGGCGCACCAATCGCAGTTGGGGGCGTCGCGGCGGGAATAGGGCACGTCGTCATTATAGCAACTTCGGGCCGCGGCGCAGGGGCGAGGCCGGCCCGGGCGTCAGCGCAGGGCCACGCGCTCGGCGACCGCGGCGACCGCGCGATGGAAGCCGGGCAGGTCGCGCACGGCGGCCAGCTCGGTGTCGGTCTTGGCCAGCAGGACCAGGCGGCGCAGCTCGGCGGTCCCGGAGGCCGAGACGAAGCTGCGCTGGAGGGCGTTCAAGGAGTCGCCGGTGCGGCCGGAGAGGGCGTAGGCCAGCGCGAGCTGGTAGCGCGCGTCGGCGCGGTCCGGGCGCATCTGCAGGGCGCGGCGCAGGAAGCCGATCGCCTCGTCCCCGTTTCCGAGCTTGTCGTACGCGTAGCCGATCTTGACGTCCGTGGAGGCGAGCTGGTCGATCGACAGGGTGCGGTGCGCGCGGTCGAGCTCCAGGGCCCGGCCGAAGGCCGCGATCGCGTCCGGGTAGCGGCCGAACTTGAGGTTCGCGTCGCCCGAGGCGAGCTGGTCGAGGACGGCCTGGTCCTGGACCGGCGGGGCGGGGCGCGCCGCGGGGACGTCGCGGACCGAGTCGCGCATCTCGGTCCCGCGCAGGTCGGCGGCCATCGCGACGAGCTCCGCATCCTTCGAGACGCCGAGGGCCCGGCGGGTCTGCGCGTTCTCGATCAGCGGCGCGAAGGCGGGGTCGCGGCGGACGAGCGCGAGCAGGGCGCCCTCGCGGCCGGCGGCGCGGGCCAGGCGCAGGGCGATCAAGGTGTTGTCGACGGCCTTGTCCTCGTCCTTCATCTTGAGGCGCAGGCGGGCGGCGTTGAGCGCGATCAGGGCCTTGCCCGGCGCGGCGCGCAGGGCCGACTTGTAGGACGCAAGCGCGCGGTCGTAGTCGCCGAGCGCCTCGTAGCAGAGCGCGCCGCTGAAGTAGAGGCGGGAGGCGTCGATCACGGAGAAGGACGGGTCGGCGGAGCGGGCCAGCGCGTACGCGTCGAGGGCCGACTGCGCGTCGTCCGGGTCGGCCGTCGCGACCGAGCCGCGCTGGAAGCCGCGCTGATAGTGCGCCCAGCCGAGCAGGAAGTAGGCCCGGGCGCCGCCCCCGTTCTGCGCGGCCCGCGTGAAGAGGCCGATCGCGGCCGAGTCCTGGCCGGCCTGCAGGTCGCCGAGGCCCTCGGAGAGCAGCTTCTGGACCATCGGGTCCGTCTTCGGGCGCGCATGGACGCGGCGGGCTCCGGCCGGAGGGGTGGCGAGCAGGAGGGCGGCCAGAACCGCGGCGAGGACGCTCGTCGTCGTCTTCATCGGTTTTCCCTCCACGACGTCAGTATAGGCGTCTGGGAAGCCCCCCCACAGGGTCCCGGGTCCCGGGCCCGTCTAGGTCCAAGGGCCTAGGCCGGCCGGGCGCCCCTCCGCGCAAGGCCTGCCGGGGCGAAATTGCTATAATGTCGCACGACGGTGGCTGTAGCTCAGCTGGTTAGAGCGCCTGGCTGTGAACCAGGAGGTCGGGGGTTCAAGTCCCCTCAGTCACCCCAGATCGAAAAGGACGGCCGCGATCGCGCGAACGCGCTTTCGCGGCCGTTTCTTTCGTCCCGGAGCGTCCGGGAGCGAGGTCAGCGCCCGACCATCTTCTGCATGCTCTCCGGGTAGCGGGCGCCCTGGATCTTGACCGCGTCGGCGGCGGCGCCGATCTCGCGCAGGTCCTCGGGCGTGAGCTCGACCGCGGCGGCGCCCAGGTTCTCCTCCAGACGCGCGCGCTTGGTCGTGCCCGGGATCGGGACGATCCAGGGCTTCTGCGCCAGGATCCAGGCCAGGGCGAGCTGGGCCGGCGTCGCCTTCTTGCGGGCGGCGATCTCGCCGATCCGGGCGACCAGGGCCAGGTTGGCCTCGCGGACCTGGGGCGCGAAGCGCGGCGAGAGGTTGCGGAAGTCGGTCTCCCCGAACTTGGTGTCCGCGCCGATCTTGCCGGTCAAGAACCCCCGCCCCAGCGGGCTGTAGGGGACGAAGCCGATCCCGAGCTCCTCCAGGGTCGGCAGGACCTCGGTCTCGGGCTCCCGCCACCACAGCGAGTACTCGCTCTGCAGCGCCGTCACGGGCTGGACCTGGTGCGCGCGGCGCACGGTCGCGGCCGCGGCCTCGGACAGGCCGAAACGGCGGACCTTCCCCTCCCGGATCAGGTCCCGGACGGTCCCGGCGACGTCCTCGATCGGCACGGCGGGGTCCACGCGGTGCTGGTAGAAGAGGTCGAGGGTCTCGACCTTGAGGCGCCGGAGCGAGGCCTCGGCGACTTCCCGGATATGCGCGGGGCGGCTGTCCAGCCCGGCGATGCCGCGCGGGACCTTCGGGTCGATCTTGAAGCCGAACTTGGTCGCGATCGCGACCTTGCCCTTGAACGGCGCCAGCGCCTCGCCGACGAGCTCCTCGTTGACGTAGGGGCCGTAGACCTCGGCCGTGTCGAAGAAGGTGACGCCGCGCTCGACGGCCGCGCGCAGGACCGCGATCATCTCCGCCTTGTCGCCGGCCGGGCCGTAGCCGAAGCTCATGCCCATGCAGCCCAAGCCGAGGGCCGAGACCTTCAAACCGCTTTTGCCGAGCTCTCTGGTTTCCATGCCCCTAGGATAGCTCTCCCGGGGCCGGTCGGCCAAGAGGCGGCGCCGACCTAGTCGGCGATGCTCTTGCCGGTCGCCGTCGCCTGGTCCTTCTGGCGCAGGATCTCGGGCGCGATCAGCACGTCGATGTCGCGGCCCTGGAACAGGCTCGAGCCGATGTTGATCTCGAGGTTGTAGGAGCCGTTCTTCGTGAAGTCCGAGGCGGCCGGGTTCGAGAAGTCCAGGATCTGCCCGGTGTCGCTGACCAGCGTCTTGCGCACGGTGACGCTCGTGGTCGGGTCGGTCCCGTCCGAGTAGAGCGTCGTCGACTGGAAGTCGGCCTTGCCGGGGCCGCTGGGGTAGAGGGTCGAGCTCTTCACGTTGTCGTAGAGCGCACTGTTGGAGATCTGGGCGGAGGTGTAGCCGTTGGCGACGTCGGCGACGCTGGTCGGGTCCAGCGTCGCGCGGTACATCTCCGTCGGCGAGCCGACGCTCGTCGCGCTGGGCTGGACGAACTGGGCCCAGGTGAAGACGTTGGCGTTGGAGACGCCGTAGTCCATGTGCTGGAAGAACTGCTCGCGCGAGCCGCCGGGCACGCCCGGTCCCGACAGGGTCTGCGTGAAGTCGATCGACTTCGGGTACCAGAGAGTCCCCTTGCCGAAGCCGGAGAAGTCGACCTGGACGGGGTCGCCCAGCGACATCACCTCCTTGTCGGCGTCGACGGTGTTGGTCGCGTAGAAGTCCATCTTGGTCAGCCAGTTCGTCGGCTGGTTCTGGGCCAGGATGCCGCTCTGCACGATCGCCGGGACCTGGCTGAGGTCGTCGGGGATCGTCGTGTGGAAGGTCTCGATCATGTGGCCCCAGTCGAACCGGTCCGATCTCTTGCTCAGGAACAGCAGTTCGAAGGAGTTGCCGCTCGGGCGCAGCAGGTACTCCTCGAGGCGCACGCGGCGGCCGGACGCGTCGATCACGTCCTTGCCGAGCTGGGCCTCGTTGGCCTTCAACTGGCGGTTCTGCAGGTCCTCGAGCATCGTGCGCGTCTCCTCGCGGGCCATGTCCTGCTGGACGGCGTACGGGCGCACGGCCTGCAGGGCGCGGTAGTCGTCGAGCGGGACGATGCGCGGCGGCTCCATCCCCTCGGGGGTGATGCGCATCGTCTCCTCGGAGGTCACGACGGCCCGGCGGCCGGCGTCGTCCTTGACCTCCAGGACGCCCTCGGCCATGTTGACCTGCGTGCCGCTCTTGTCGGCGCCGAGCTCGAAGACGGTGCCGCGCACCGCGCAGACGGCGGTCGGGGTCTTGATCGAGATGCGGCTGCTGAAGAAGCCGGCGAACGCCGCCTTCAGGCGGCCGAGCTTCAGCGAGAAGACGGACTGCCGGCGGTCGGCGCGGTCGATCGCGAAGACCGTGCCGCGGTCGAGCGCGACGATCGAGCCGTCCGAGAAGCGCAGGCGGGCCGTCGAGCTCTCCGTCGTGCGGACCTCCATGCCCGGCGCCAGCGTCTCGTGGTCGCTGACGGGGCGCCAGGGCGCGCCCGCGTTGTCGCGGACCTCGACGGGGCCGTTCGGGATCAGCAGGATGCCCGGGGCCGAGGCCGCGGCCGCCGGGGCCGCCGCGCACGCCAGGACCAGCAGGAGAACGGGGAGCCTAGGCATCAGAACCTCCATCCGAGGCCCGCGAAGTAGTTGTAGTCGTGGTAGTTGTACGTGTAGGTCTGCTCGTAGTAGGTGTTCGCGCTCGTGTTCTCCCAGGCGGCGCGCGCGCGGAAGTCGAGCTGGCGCCAGAGCGGCTGGGAGAAGTCGAGCGTGACGGCCTCCGTGTACTGGTGCAGCTTGTCGCCGCGGTAGCTGCCGTCGCCGTTCTGCGACAGGCGGCCCGTGTAGTAGCGCGCGCCGAAGTCGGCCCCGACGCGCAGGACCGAGCCGGCCTTCAGGAAGGCCGCGGTCAGGCTCGGCGACAGGTGCGTCTCCCAGTAGTCGTAGTAGGCGCCGATGAACTTCAGCCGCGACGGGTCCGCGTCGAAGTCGTTCTGGTTCGAGATCAGGTCCGAGGTCGTCCAGTCGATCGCGACGACCGGGCGCACGCGGCCGAGCTTCAGCCAGTCGTTGAGGCGCTTGCTGTAGCCGAGGTCGAGGCTCTGGAAAGCGTCGGTGCGGTTCGTGCTCAGGAACTGGTCCTGCGAGTTGACGACCTTCTGGTCGGTGAAGCTGATGAACGAGACCGAGTACTGGAACCAGGCGGCCGCGAAGCCGGGCAGGTCGAAGTCGCTGCGGTAGGAGAGCTGATTGGAGACCGTGTCGAGGATCCGCGAGTCCGGGTCGGGAGCCGACTGCTCGGTGCCGAACTGCGACGTCAGCGACTGGAAGTGCGGGTAGTGCGTGTAGTAGACGTCCCAGGAGAGCTGCCAGGTCCACGGCGTCGACAGGCCCAGGCGCGTCTTGTGCTCGAGCAGGAGCCCCCCCTCGCCGCGCGCGAAGTCGTAGAGGCCCTTGCCCCACTGCTCGTCGACGGTCTCGCGGTACAGCTCGCTGCGCACGGCGAGGCGCGGCTTCAGGCTCCAGCCGTCGTCGTAGCGCTGGACGAACTTGCCCTCGAGGGAGTTGTCCCAGCTCTGCTGGAAGAGCGTGCCGCCGCCGGCCAGCTCGTCGACCTGCTTGAAGCCGGTGTAGGTCGTGTGCGCGTCGAGGTAGAAGCCGCGCTCGGTCGAGAAGCTGCGCAGGAGCTGGGCGTCGGCGTCGGCGAAGCCGTTCACCGAGCCCGCGCTCTTGTCGTAGAAGTACTGCCCGGCCATCCCCGTCACGTTCCCTTGCACCTTCCAGCCGGGCTCGGTCTGCGCCGAGACCGGCGCGCACGTCGCGCCGACGACCGCTGCCGTGAGGACGGCGATGACCGCGTTCCGAGCCCGGTTCGTCACTCGAAGCGCAGTCCCATCGTGATGCGGTGTGTGTTGCCCAGGTCTCCGTACGGCAGGAAAGCGTAGTCCATCGTGAAGCGCGAGAACTTGAGGCCCAGGCCGACGCCGAGGCCGACGACGCGGCTGGCCAGCTGGTCGCGGCCGCGGCCGAACTGGTAGCCGGCGCGCGCGGCCAGGTTCGGCGCGACCCAGAACTCGCCGCCGAGGCTCCAGTAGCCGCGGCGCTCGGTCGTCAGCCAGTCCACGTCGGAGGCGGCGGTCAGGCGCCCGTCGAACATCTTGTAGGCGACGCCGCCCGAGACGGTCAGCGGCAGGCTGTCGGGGCCGATGTTCGTGCCGAGGTTCCGGATCTCGCCGCCGGCCGTCAGCCCGTCGACCGGCGTGCGCGCGAGGAGCCCGAAGTCGAGCGCCATCGCGTTCTCCTTCAGCGAGTCGATCTCCTCGCGCACGTACTTCAGGGTCCCGCCGACGGAGAGCGCGTCCGTGAACGGGCGCGCGTACGAGAAGCCGGCCGCGTAGTTCTGGTTCGTGAACGTCGAGTCCGGATTCTCGGTGTCGCCGGCGCGCCGCGGGATGTTCGAGACCGACAGGTAGTTCACGCCCGCCGACCACGCGCCGCCGGAGCGGACCGGGGCGGCGTAGCCGAGGTAGCCCTGGTTCTCGTCGACGAAGAGGGAGTTGTAGCTGGCCGTCGCGTTCGCCGCCTTGACGAGGCCGAGCGCGGCGGGGTTCCAGTTGGGCGCGTTCGCGTCGGCGCCGGAGTCGACCGCGGAGAACGCCCCGCCCATCGCGAGCGCCCGCGCGCCGACGCCGACGGTCAGGAAGTCGGCGCCGCTCGTCCCCGGACCGCCGGCCGTCAGGCTCAGCGCGGAGGCGCCGGCGGCGGTCAGCAGGAGGGCGGCGGCGAGGGCGGCGGACCTCCTCATTTGATCACCGCCATCTTGAAGACCGAGTCCTTGACCTTGGAGCCGCCGACCGACAGGACGCCGTAGTAGACGCCGTTGGCGACGGCCTGCCCGTTCGAGTTATGCCCGTCCCACGTGGTGTAGAGGCACTCGCCGCCGCCCAGCGCGCCGACGCCGATCTCGCGCACGAGCCGCCCCGAGGTCGTGTAGATCTTGATCTCGCCGTCGCCGCTGACCGAGCTCGGGACCTCGAGCTTGATCACGGTGCCGCTCGTCGTGATCGCGCTGAGCAGGCCGCCGCAGGCGTTGGCGCCGGTCCCGGCGGGCTGGAGGGTCTTCGAGCTCAGGTCGAACGGGTTCGGGAAGTTGTAGACCTTGACCGTCGTCCCGGAGAATGTCCCCTTCGTCATCGTCGAGGGCTTCAGGACCGCGAAGAGCGCGGTGTCGGTGGTCGAGGTCCCGGTCGGGCGGTAGCCCTGGCCGGTGCTGAGCGCCATCAGGCCCGCGCGGCCGCCGACGCTGAGGACGCTCGACAGGGTCTTCAGGCCGGTCACGGAAATCGTCCCCTTGACCGGGTCGATCGTCTGCAGGCCCGGCACGGACTGCCACTGGCCGGCGGAGGTGTTGTAGGTGTAGATCGCCAGGTCGTCGAGGCTGGTCCCGCTCTGGTCGTAGGACAGAGTCAGGTTGATGCCCTTCTGCGTGTAGTTCACGCTCGACATCGTGACCTGGTAGACGCCGCTCGCGAACGAGGCGACGCTGCCCCCGTTGCTCGCCGCCAGGGCCGTCGCCTGCGGCGAGGCCGACGCGGCGGTCTCGGTCATGCACATCGACGGGATCGCCGTGGACAGCACGGGGATCGCGGCGCCGGCGGGCAGGGTCAGGCCGGAGTCGTTGACGCCGGTCCCGCCGCTGATGTCCAGCGACGCGGTGTTCGACGGCAGGCCCTGGCTGTTCACGTCGGAGGCGTCGCCGAGCAGGGTCTCGTCGACGCTCTGGCAGGTGTTGTGCGGCAGGTTCCGCCCGAACTCGACCTCCTTGACGACCAGCGGGGCGCGCGGGTCGTTGGGCTGGGCCTCGACGTGGAAGACGTAGGTGCCGCTCGACGTCAGGTCGCTCAGCGGGATGTCCATGAACAGCTGGGGCACGCCCTGCTCGTCGGGACGCGTGACGGAGTTCGTGACCGCGGTCGAGACCGCCTTGTCGAACGGCGACAGGCCGTACCAGACGTTGCCGCCGGAGAACTGCTGGTAGTTCGTGATCCGGAACTCGTAGTTCGGCCCGACCGGGTGCCCGAAGACGTCGACGTCGAGGGGCTTGGGCTTCAGCGCGAAGTCGAAGCCGGACAGTGTCCCCGAGACCGCCGGCGTCGACTGGTTGGTCACGTAGTAGCCGTCGACCTGCACGAAGACCTTGTAGGTCTCCCCCGCCTGCAGGCCGTCGAGGCGGTACGCGCCGCTGGAGTCCGTGACCGCGCGGAAGAGAGTCAGCGCGCTGCTCGGCGAGAGCAGGTTCTGCGTGTCGTCGTAGGCGAGGACCTTCGCGCCCGAGAGCACGGTCTTGCCGAAGGCCGCGCAGGAGGTCGAGCCCGCCGGGCAGATCGGCGTGTTCGTGTAGACGGTCCCGGAGATCGTCGCGTTCGCGGCGAACAGGGAGAAGGTCGGCACCGAGACGACGCCGCTGTCGCCGACGCTGACGTCCGCGGTTTGCGCGACGTAGCCGGCCGCGTAGACCGAGACCTCGTAGACGCCCGCCGGCAGGCCGTCGACGCTCCAGCCGCCGGAGGAGTCCGTGGTCAGCGTCTTCGTCTGGTAGCCGGACGCCTTGACCGTGACCTGGGCGCCGGCGATCGCGGCGGCGGACGTGCTCTCGACGACGCCGCTCATGTCGGCGCCCGGGTGCGCGTCGAGGTCGACGTCCAGATACGTCGTCGTGCCGAGCGCGCCGAGGGTGACGCTCGTTTTGTACGGCGGGTAGTTCGGCGTCGTGACGACCAGGCTGTAGGTCTTGTTCGCGGTCAGCCCGCGGATCTCGTAGCCGACCGGGCCCCAGCCGCCCGGCTTCGCGAGGTTCTGGAAGGCGGCGTAGTCGTCGTTGGCCACCGCCTGGCTCAGTTGGGCGTCGAGCGGATCCTCGCTGGGCGGGTAGGGCACGACCATGCCGACCGCCTTCAGGGAGCCGGACGAGTCGTAGACCCAGACCATCGGCAGGAACTGGATGAACTTCTGGAAGTCGCCGCCCAGCTGATCGAACTGCTGCTTCGTGATCAGGTTGGTGACGGTCACCGTGCCGGTCAGCACGGCCTGCGGGGTCCCGGCCAGGGACGAGGACGGCGTGAGGGCGACGGCCCGGTACGTCGTCGTCGACCCGGGGGTGATGATCGGGACGCCGGCCGTCGTGTCCTGGGGGACGACGACGTTCGTGCTGGCGATCTCGACGACGAAGTACGGGCGCACGCCGCCGGCGTATTTTTTCGAGTCGAAGTCGCCGCGGCGCAGGACGTAGAAGTCGTAGGAGGAGCCCGCCGGCGTCGCGGGCAGGGCCTTCAGGCAGAAGCCCGGGGAGGCGAGGTTCACGCCGCCGCCGTCGCAGTTCGTCGCGTTCCCCGTGGACGGAGAGTACTGGAAGGCTCCGGGCGTGTCGCCGGGTCCTCCGCCCAGAAGACCGTCCACGAAGTCCGGCGTGAAGCGCGTCCCTTGGGGCAGGGCGAGAGTCTCCCAATACTCGGGCGGGCAGGCGCCGTTGCTGTGGTTCGGCGGGCAGGGGCCGTAGATGCTCATCGCCGGGAGCGTCGTCGTGTCGACCTGCGGCTGGACGGTGATCGCCGAGACCAGCTGGGCGTCCTGGTTCGTGTCCTGGTTCGCGACGACGGGGATCTTGACCGCCGGCTGCTTGATTGCGAACGGGAAGGAGCCGCCGCCGTTGTTCTGGACGCCGAAGGTGTAGATGCCGGGCAGGAGGCCGCCGAGCACGAAGCTGCCGTCGGCGTTGAGCTGGGCGTTGCCCCAGGAGTTGTTTCCGCGGGCGAAGACGTTGACGCCGCCCTGCTGGTTCGGCGGGGGCACGTAGACGCTGCCGTCGGGCTTGAGCAGGCGCCCGAGGATGCGCCCGGCCGGCTGGAAGCTGATGTTGACGGTCGCGGTGCCGGTGGAGGTCAGGTCCGGCTGGGGTTGGTTGCCGCCGGCGAAGACCGGGCCCCAGTAGTTGGTGATGACGTTCATCCAATAGGCCTGGCCGCTGGAGACCGGGATCGAGTAGCTGACGCTCTTCGGCGTGGCGCTGGAGGCGAAGGACTCGAAGCCGCCGCCGGTGCAGGGCTGGTTGTTGCCCTGACAGTTCGGGTTCAGCACGAGGACGA
Organism: Elusimicrobiota bacterium; assembly: GCA_028869495.1. Lineage (GTDB taxonomy): Bacteria > Elusimicrobiota > Elusimicrobia > UBA1565 > UBA9628 > GWA2-66-18. The sequence continues at coordinate 17,710 of JAGWRY010000008.1, forward strand.
TCGGGCTGTTCGAAAGGTCGACCTGGCTCGGGAAGGTCAGCGTGCCCTGGACCAGGCCGGTCGAGCTCGTCGACATGCGCACGTGGATGGTCACCGAGGTCAGGTTGACGGCGAGCGCGTTTCCATAGACGTCGTAGAGAGAGATCGGGGTCGCCGACGTCGTGTCGATCGTCAGGCGGACGTCGTCGGTGTCGCTCGAGCTGCAGCCCTGGAAGTTGAACTGCTGGTCCGCGCCCGCGTTGAAGTTCGCGGCGCCGTAGGGAGTGAAGGCGCTGAGCTGGTAGTTGCCCGACGGCATCCCCTTGAGCGTCACGTAGCCGGTCGAGGCGAAGACGTTCATGTTCGCCAGGCCCGGGTTCTGCTTCGGGGGAATCGGGCTGGTGCTGCAAGAGACCCCTCCGTTCGTGTCCCAGTTCGTCCAGTCCGGCCACAGACCGACGCCGGCCTGCGGGAAGACGTTGTTGAACTGGTCCTCGACGTAGACCGAGATCGCCGTGGAACTGCTGCCCGCGATCGACTGAAGGAAGATGTGCGGCGACTCGATGGTGGCGGTGGACGGGTAGAAGAAGTCGTTCGGGCCGAGGGTGCTCCCCCCGGGCGAGCCGCTCGGCACGCCCTGGTAGCAGCCGCTCTGGTTGCAGCCGCCGTAGAGCGACACGTAGTAGGTCGCGCCCGCGACGAGATTGTAGAGCTGGAAGCGCCCGTTCTGGTCGGTGGGCATCCCGCGGTAGTCGTCCTGCTGGTTGTTGAACGAGTCCTTGTACCGCCCGTCGACGTTGATCTGCACCCCGGGGATCGGATTGCTCGCCGTGTCGGTCACCAGGCCGTCCACGCTGAGGCCGCCCGCCGAGCTGGACGCTTGGCCGGCCGAGGTGTTCGGCGGCTGGCCGCCCGTGAAGCCCAGCGCGACGTTCAGGGGGGTGCCCGCGGTCAGGGTCGCGGCGACGGGCACGGACGTGGAGAGGTTCGTCAGGGGATCGAAGACGGACAGGCGGTAGACGTTCGCATTCGCGGCGGCGATGTTGTAGACGTTGACGAATCCGCCGCCGGTGCCGTCCGTGCGGCCGAAGCCGAAGGCGACGGGGGCGCCGCCGGACTGCAGGCCGACCTGGGCGAAGAGGGTCGTCAGCGTCGTCGTCGCCCCGGTGATCGACGCGGCGTCGATTTCGCCGAGGTTGGAGGCCCCCGCCGAACTCAGCACGACCGTGACCGTCGTGACGGCGACGCTGCTGGCCAGGACGCTGCCGGCGGTTCCGCTGGTGAACTGGTCGATGACGCTCGGCGCGAAGCCCTGCGAGGACGCGACCACCTGGTAGGCGTTCCCCGGGATCAGCGAGAAGGTGGCGTAGCCGAGGGAGCCGGCCGTCGCGAGCTGGGACTTGGCGCCGTCGGGGTTGCCGTTGTTGAAGAAGAGGGCCGCCGCCTGGGCGCCCTCGACCGGGACGCCGGCGGGGGTGACGACGCGGACGGTGACCGTGGACGTGGCCGCCCGGACGGTCGAGGCGAGCAGCAGCAGAGAACAGAAGCCCGCCCAGCGTCGAAAGTTCAGGATGAATTTCCCCCCGAGGATTGAACTCGACTGCGAGCCATAGTGTAATATAACTTCCTAAGATGTCAATCGGGCTTTGGTCACACCGCGCGTCCTCCCCGCGGCCCGGCGGCGTTGTGCCCGCGGCCCGAAAGAGATAGAGTCACACCCGTGCCCAACATCTCCCTCGGCGGCTTCACCTTCTCGAACATCATCGGCAACCTCATCTTCTCGGGGATCGGGATGGTCGCGTTCAGCTACGGGAAGAAGGAAGGCAACTTCCGGATGATGCTCATCGGCGGCGTGCTGGTCGGCTACTCGTTCGTGCTGACGACCACCCTCGAGGTCTACGGCATCGGCGCCCTGCTGACCGCGGCTCTCTACTTCTTCCGAGAGTGATGAGCCGACGCCGCCTGCCACTCCTCTATACGGGAGCGGCGGCCGCCGCGATCGCGGCCCTTCACGCGCTGGCCGCCTACGGGCACCCCTTCGCCGCGGCCAGCGACGAGGCGTTCTACGCGCGCCTCGCCCTCGCCGTCGGGCGGGGCTCCTTCGCCCTGCCGGGGCCGTTCGGCGGTCCGGTGACCGATCCCCTGCCCGGCTATCCCCTGCTCCTGGCCGTCCCGGCCGCCCTCGCGGCGCCGCACTGGAGCCGTCTCTGGCCTCTGGGCCTGGCGGCGACGCTGGGCGCGGCGTTCCTGACCTGGCGCCTCGCGCGCCGGGCGCTGACGCCGGCGGCGGCCGCGGCGGCGGCCCTGCTGGTCGGCCTGTCGCCGGCGCTGGTCTCCGCGGCCGGCGTCCTGATGCCCGACGCCGCCTACGCGGCGCTCGGCGCGGGGGCCTTCCTGCTCGCGGACGGCGACGACGGCGGCGCGGGGCGCTTCTGGGCGCTGGCCGCGCTCGCGGGGCTGGCCGCTCTCCTGCGTCCCGAGGGCGTCCTGCTCGGCCTCTCGCTCGCGCTCGCCCTCTCGCTGAGCCGCGGCCCGCGCGCGGGGGCGGCGCTGGCGGCGGCGGCCCTTCTTCCCCTCGCGGCCTGGCTCGCGCGCAACGTCCTGGTCGCCGGCTCCGTCACGGGCTACGCGAGCCACTGGGTCCAGCAGGCCGCGCGCGCCC
>JAGWRY010000092.1 GCA_028869495.1 Elusimicrobiota bacterium
GCCTTGTTGCCTTTCGCGTATTTGAGGTACTCCGCGATGAAGTCCTTGAGCGGGCGGTCCTTGACGGCGAAGCCCAGTTCCTTGCGCTCGAGCTTGACCTGGATGTCCGCGAGGGCCAGCTCGGCCAGCCGCTTGGACTTGCCGACGCGCTTGCGCAGACGCCGTCCGTCCACCGCGTAGTCGAGGTACCAATAAAGGCCCTTTTTGCCCTTCCGTTGGTAGAGGCGCGCCATGTCCGAAGTGTGGCACAAATTTGGCACAACTTCAAGGGCTGAAAAAGAGACGGGAACGGCGCCGCGCGTCTCTTGGCGCCGTTCCCGTCGAGGATTGCGGCTCTTTTGGTGGGAAAGCTGGCGGGGTCGACGGGATTCGAACCCGCGGTCTCCGCCTTGACAGGGCGGCGTGTTGGGCCAGCTACACCACGACCCCAGCGGCGACAGTATATCACATTCCGGCGGTCGAACCGCGCTTGCGCGCCCGGGGGGCGGGGGATATAATCCGGCGTGGCCCGATTGCTCGCGCTCGCCCTTCTCGTCCTGGCCGTCCGCCCGGCGGCGGCCGCGCCCGACGCGCGCGCGCTGGCGTCGTACCGTTTCGACGCGTCGCGGCCCGCGGACCGGCGCGTCGCGCGGATCCCGGACTGGCTGCTCGCGCTCTGGCGCCAGGCCGACGGCGCGCCGGGCTACCGCGCGTACGCGCCGACGCCGGCCCAGCGGCGGATCCTGGCCGAGACCGTCGACGGCCTGCCGCCGCGCCTGCGCGAGGCGCTCGACGAGCGGCTGATCGCGTTCTACTTCGTCAAGAACCTCAAAGGGAACGGGCTGACGGACTGGGTCCTGGACGCGTCGAGCCGGACCTACGTCTACATGCTGCTCAATCCCGCGGGCTTCGACGAAAGCCTGTCGGCCGCGCTGACCGGACGCGAGCGCAGCGCGTTCCGCGGGAAGGCCGACGTGCGGGTGGACGCGGGGCCGGGCGGCAGCGGGATGCTCTACACCGTCACCCACGAATCGGCGCACGCCTTCGACTACGTGCGCGGCCTGACGCCGTACACCGAGCCGCGCCTCGGCGAGCTGCTGGGGCGCGCGGCGCCGAACGGCTGGGACGTCTGGGAGTCCTACGCGAATCCGCGTCCGGCCGACGATTTCCCGGCGCGCGCGAAGCTCCGCTTCTACGGCTTCGGCGCTCCCGAGCTCGCCGCGGCCGAGGCGCCGGCGGTCTGCGCCCAGCTGGCCGCCTCCCCGTTCGCCTCGCTGTACGGCAGCCGCACCTGGGCCGAGGACGCCGCCGAGCTGTTCGTCGCGCGCCACCTGACGCAGGACCTCGGGCGCCCTCTGCGCCTGATCTGCGGCGGCAAATCCTACGAGCCGATGAAGAACCCGCGCGTGCGCGCGCGGGCCGAGAAGCTCCTCGCCTCGATCTACGGGCCGTTAGCTCAGCGGTAGAGCGCCCGCCTTACACGCGCTCCAAGTCTTTCATCCCGCCGCTGCCCGCTTCATATCCCCTCGACATCCCCGGCGGGCGCACTCATACGGCTTGCGCGGGATTCTGCGCCTGAGCGCTGGCCACATGGCACCAAAGTAGGCACCACGAAATTAGCAGCGGAAGAGGCTCTTGCTTTGGCGGGGAAGGGGGGGTACGCTGGTCGGGGATGAGCGGTTCGGGGGATTTTGCGCTAAAAATTCCTACTTCGTTCACCCATTGCCAATATCGAACCCTTGCGTCAAAGTGATGTCTCCATGAACAATAAACCCGACCGCGCCGGCGATCATCTGGCCAATGAACGCACCTTTCTCGCCTGGGTGCGCACCAGCATCAGCGTGGTTGTTTTTGGTTTCGTCGTCGCGAAATTCGGATTTTTCCTGCGCGAACTCATGCATATCGGTGGTCCGGCCACAAGCGAAGGCCGCCTCTCACTCATCATAGGGGTCGCGTTCATGGCGATGGGCGTTTTCATGGCGCTCGTTGCCGTCTGGCGTTACCGCGTCACGCTCAATCGCCTGGAATCGGGCGAATTCGAACCGGCGCGCGGCGTCATCGTTTTTCTCGGCCTCGTCACCGCGCTCTTCGGCGTGATTCTCGCCGTCTATCTGATCATCACCGCGCGCGCATTCTAGCCGCCCATCGCTCGCAAGAGGGCCTCGTCCGGAATCAGCCTGGCAACAAGAGCTGAGAGCCGACGAACCTGCTACACTAGCAACGGGCCGTTAGCTCAGCGGTAGAGCGCCCGCCTTACACGCGGGATGCCGGGGGTTCGAATCCCTCACGGCCCAGATTTTCCGGCCTTCTCCGCCTCTCGCGCGCGCTCCACGCGTCGGCTCAGGCGCTCGAGGTCCGCGGGCGGCAGAGTCCGCCGCAGGCGGCTGAAGAGCTTCTTCTCCTCGTAGTCGTGATGGCTCTCGAGCTCGTCCTTCAGGCGTTCGGCCACCGTGCGCAGCGAGTGCAGGTGGACGCCGTCGTAGAGCGCGGTCACGGTCTCCATCAGCCCGAGCAGGTGGTTGACGCTCTCGTGGGCCTTGGCCAGCTCCGCCTCCAGCTCCTGCGCGTTCTCCAGCAGGGAGATCGCCTCGGCGAGAAACAACTCCTCCCGCCGCTCGTGGTCGAGGACGTGCTCTTTCAGCTCGCGATGGGCCTTCTTAAAGCCCTCGAGGTCGCAGGAGGCGCAGTCCTGCCAGCCGACCTCTCCCGCCGGGGGGCCGAGGGCCGCCGTCATCTTCCCCGCCAGCCGGCGCTGGTGGGAGTGGTCTTCCAGCAGCTTGTCGAGGACGTTCATGGGACCCACCTCCCCTCTCCATGAGGGGGCGCAACGCTCCGGCCGAGCTACTCGCCTTCGGGGCGCGGGGCGGGGGGGAGGGTCTTGCGGAGCTCGTCGAGGCGCTTCTGGGTCTCCTCGATCTGAGCCTCGACGGCGACCAGGAACTTCTTCGCGTAGCGGCCCTGGAGGTCCTCGTCCGTGTAGTAAGGGATCTCGAAGCGCAGGCTTTCGCGGGTCTGCTCGAGGCCGGCGATCAGCCGCTCCAGATACTCGAGGCGCTTGACGGGGTCCTGAGGCTCCACGCGGGCATTGTCCCACATCCGCCGCGTTCCGTCAATCGCCTGGTTCTCGACGGGGAAACGTGCTATAATCCTCGTAAGGCTCGAAAGGGCCCCGCCGCCGCGAGGCGGCAACGTATGTTCGTACAAGAGGATAAGCAATCAGAATGGCGACCGGAAAAGTGAAGTGGTTCAATGACCAGAAGGGGTTCGGCTTCGTGACCCCCGACGACGGTTCCAAGGATTTGTTCGTGCACCACACGGCGATCCTGGGCGAGGGGTTCAAGTCCCTCGCCGAGAACCAGGCTGTCGAGTTCGACGTCCAGGAGTCCCCGAAGGGGCCCCGGGCCGCGAACGTCCGCAAGCTCTAAGAGCCTGGACGCGCCGTTGAACCGGAGGGCTCGCCGAAAGGCGGGCCCTCCTCTTTTTCAGGGCAGGTAGGCGATGGACGCGATCGAGAAGCGCGCCCGCAGGTTGGCGACGAGCTCGGCCTTGGTCAGGACCTTCTTCAGGTCGTCGACGGGCAGGGAGCCGTCGAGGCGGACCGTCAGGACCGCCTTGCCCGTCGCGTAGTCGACCGAGACCTTCTCGACCGCCGGGAGCGCGGCCCACTGGGCCCGGATCGCGCGCGCGCAGACCGCGCAGAGCATCCCCTTCACCGCGATCTCGTAGCGTCCCGCGGGCAGGGTCGTGTAGGCGAGCCGGACGGCCGGCTCCGCGGCGGCGGGCGCCGCCGGGGAGCCGGCGAGGGCGGCCAGGGCCAGAAGGAGCGCGAGCCTCATCGTCGTTGAGGATAGCAGGCGCGGGGACGCTCGTCCAGGGGATATGATAGACTCGCGGCCATGGAGCTCTTCGGCCGGGCGTCCTGGCTCATGTTCCTGGCCGGGGCCATCCCGACGGGCGTGGCCGGCTGGTGGATCGGCTCTCGCGCCGGAGCGGCCGAGCCTCTGGCGCTGGGCCTGGCGGCGCTCGTCTCGGCCGGCTTCTCCGCCTTCGCGGCCTTCCTGGCCTGGCGCTGGTTCGCGGCCCCGCTGAGGGAGCTCGAGCGCGGCCTCGAGCGCTGGACGCGCGGCGACCTGTCGGCCCCTCTCGACGAGGGCCGCATGGCCGGCTGGAGGCGCCTCTCGCGCGAGTTCTCGCGCGCGCAGGCGGACCTCCAGCGCAGTCTCGACGAGGCGAAGGCCGACCTGGCGCGCGAGCGCGCGCGCCTGCAGACCCTCGTCGAGAAGCTGCCCGACGCGCTGGTCATCACGAACATGCGCGGCGAGGTCCTCACGTTCAACGCGGCCGCGATGCCGATCCTCGGCGTCGGTCCCAAGGACGTGCGCGCGGGCGACCGCGCCCTGCTGTCGCCGCTCGATCCCGAGCGCTGGCGGATGCGCGTCCAGGAGATCCTGACGAGGCACTCGGCGGGAGAGCCCGTCGAGGTCCGCGGCCAGCTCGGCGCCGTCTCGAGCTTCCGGACCCTGGTCACGATGTTCAACGGCGCCGGGGACGGCGACTTCGGCGTGCTCGTGATGCTGCGCGACGTGACCGCCGAGCGGCGCCTCGAGGCGCTGAAGGAGGAGTTCTTCCAGGCCGCCGCGCACGACCTGCGCGCGCCGCTGTTCGCGATCCAGGGCTACCTGCGCCTGCTGCGCAAATCGCTGGTCCCGACGGAGCGCCAGGCGGCCTGGCTGGACTCGATCGACGCGTCGTGCGAGAAGCTGACGCTCTTCGTCAAGGACGCGCTCGACGCCGCCCGCATCCAGAACGGCCGCCTGCGCCTGTCGACGTCCGCGGTCGACCCGCGCGCGCTCCTCGCGCGCAGCGTGCGCCTGTTCGCCCCGCTCGCCGACGAGAGGAGCATCTCCCTCGAGTCGGCGGCGGCTCCCGACGCCCCGGCCGTCTTCGAGGCCGACGAGCGGCTGGTCGAGCGCCTGCTGCACAACCTGGTCGGCAACGCGCTGAAGTTCACGCCCCGCGGCGGCCACGTGCGCGTGACGGCCGCGGCGCGCGGCGCGCAGATCGAGTTCGCCGTCGAGGACGACGGCCCGGGCATTCCCGAGAGCCAGCGCGCCGCGATCTTCGAGAAGTTCCGCCAACTGGACGCGCCGGGGCCCAGGTCCGGCTTCGGCCTCGGGCTGGCCATCTGCGCCAAGATCGTCAAGCTGCACCGCGGAGTCCTCTGGGTCGAGCCCGGCCCGATCGGGGGCTCCCGCTTCGTCGCGCGCCTGCCGCTGACTCAGCGCGCGGATCCCAAGGAGGCCGTCTGATGAGAACCGCCCGCGCCGCCGCCGCTCCCTCGCCCGTCCTGCTCGACGCCCTGCTGCCGTCCGGGGCGCTCTTCGACGCCGCCGCCGTCGTCGTCGCCAGCCTGTTCGTCGCCGTCTGCGCCCAGGCCGAGATCCGCCTTCCGTTCTCCCCCGTGCCGATCTCCGGGCAGACCCTCGGCGTCCTGTACGCGGGGATCCTGCTCGGCTCGCGCCGCGGCGCGGCGGCGGTCGCTCTCTACCTGCTGGAGGGCGCCTGCGGCGCTCCGGTGTTCTCGGGCGGGGCCGCGGGCGCCGTCCATCTGCTGGGGCCGAGCGGCGGCTACCTGCTCGGCTTTCCCGTCGGCGCGTACCTGACGGGCCTGCTGGCCGAGCGCGGCTGGGACCGCCGCCCGCTCCTCGCCTTCGCGGCGATCCTGCTGGGGAGCCTGCCGATCTTCGCGCTGGGACTGATCGAGCTGGCGCGCTTCGTGCCCGCGCGAGCCCTGCTCGCGGCGGGCCTGTGGCCGTTCCTGCCGGGCGACCTGCTCAAGGCCGCGTTGTCGGCGGGGCTCCTGCCGCTCGGCTGGAGCCTGGTCGGGCGGCGCGCGTCCCGCTGACCGCGGCTCTTAAAGAGAAAAGACGCGACCGTCTCGGGGTTGACAGGGCGCGGGGCGTCCGCTACACTGAGCCCGAATTCGACGATTCCGACAAATCTTTTTTCGTCTCCCCCGTGAATGAAGAATAAGAAGGGTCTGCTCATCGACGTCCTGGCGGGCCTCGCGCTGACCTCCTGGGTCCTGCTCAGCTACCTCGGGAACTGGGGCCTGCTGGCGGGCGTCGAGTTCAAGGCCTACGACCTGCGCTCGAAGCTGCGCGAGTCGCTGAAGACGCCGGACGAGATCACGATCGTCGCGATCGACGAGGAGTCGATCGCCGAGATCGGCCGCTGGCCGTGGCCGCGCTCGAAGATCGCGGAGGGCCTGGAGAAGATCGCGGCGGCGCGCCCGCGCGCGATCGGCGTCGACATCCTGTTCTCGGAGCCCGAGCAGAGCCAGGGCCTGGCCGCGGTGCGGACCCTGCGCGAGCGCTACGACGCGCTCGTCTCCTCGCGCAAGATCTTCCAGCGCCGCGGCACGGACTTCGACCTCGCGTTCGACTCGTCGACGGCGGCGCTCGACTCGGACGCGCGCCTGCTGGCGGCCGTCTCGGCCTCCAGCGCCGCCAACGTCGTGATGCCGGTCTTCTTCGCGCCCGATCAGACGCTGGCCAATCCGGTCCCGCCGCCGCCGGCCGTGTCGAGCGACGCGGCGCACATCGCGGTCCGGCCGAACTCGACGACCCTCGTCGAGCAGAAGATGATCTGGCCGCTGCCGGACCTCGTCGCCGCCTCGGCCGGCATCGGCCACACGAACCTGTTCCCGGAGAACGACGGCGTGTTCCGCCGCGAGATCCCGCTGATCGAGTACGCGGGCGCGTACTATCCGTCCTTCGCCCTGCGCCTGGCGATGGCCTACGACGGCGTCGGGATGAGCGACCTGCGCTACGACCCCGGCGTCTCGGTCTCCGCCGGCGCCCTGCGCATCCCGCTCGACGGCCAGGGGACCATGCCGGTGACCTTCATCGGCCCGCCGAACGTCGACGCCCAGACAATCAAGCACGTCTCCTTCCGCGCCGTCCTCGACGGCCAAGTCTCGCCGGACGCGTTCAAGGACAAGGTCGTCCTGATCGGCCCGACCGCGCTCGGCGTCGGCTCCACCTTCGCGACGCCGCTCGGCGGAGGCTACCCGTCCGTCGAGGTCGTCGCGCACATCCTCAACGACATGCTGCACGGGCTGTTCCTGACGCGGCCGCCGTGGGCGCGCGAGCTCGAGCTCGGGATGATCGCGTTCCTCGGCCTCTTCGTGATGCTGATCCTGCCGCGCCTGCGCGCGTTCTGGGGCCTGGTCGTCAGCCTGCTGCTCGCGGTGCTGATCGTGCTGGCCGGCTCCTACACGTTCGCGTCGGGACAGTGGATCAAGATCGGCTACCCGCTGGTCCTGCTGTTCGGCGGCTACCTGATCGTGATCTCGAAGAGCTTCCTGATCACCGAGAAGGGCAAGGAGCTCGTCGAGGCGTCGGCGATCGAGACGAACAAGATGCTCGGCCTCTCGTTCCAGGGCCAGGGCATGCTCGACCTCGCGTTCGAGAAGTTCCGCCTCTGCCCGCTCGACGCGAACATGAAGGACACGCTCTACAACCTGGCCCTCGACTTCGAGCGCAAGCGCCAGTTCGCGAAGGCCGCGGCCGTGCTCGACCACGTCGCCGCGAAGGACCCGAAGTACAAGGACATCGCGGAGAAGACGAAGATGCTCAAGGGCGCGGCCGGCGGCGCCGTGTACGGCGGCGTCGGCGCGAAGAAGGAAGGCACGGTGATGCTCGCCGGCGGCGCGACGAAGCCGACGCTCGGCCGCTACGAGATCGAGAAGGAACTCGGGCGCGGCGCGATGGGCGTCGTCTACCTGGGCCGCGACCCGAAGATCAATCGGATGGTCGCGATCAAGACGATGACCCTGGAGGACGGCTCCGACGAGGCCTCCGCCAAGGAGGTCAAGGAGCGCTTCTTCCGCGAGGCGGAGTCGGCGGGGACGCTCAACCACCCGGGCATCGTGCGCATCTTCGACGCGGGCGAGGAGAACGACGTCGCCTACATCGCGATGGAACTCCTCGACGGGACCGACCTGACGAAGCGCTGCGCGAAGGACAGCCTCCTGCCGGTCGACAAGGTCGTCGAGTACGTCGCGACCGTCGCCGACGCCCTCGACTACGCGCACGCGCAGGGCATCGTCCATCGCGACATCAAGCCGGCCAACATCATGCTCCTCAAGGACGGCACGATCCGCGTCGCCGACTTCGGCATCGCGCGCATCGCGGCGTCGTCGAAGACCGCGACCGGCACCGTGATGGGGACGCCGTCCTACATGAGCCCCGAGCAGGTCGCCGGCAAAAAGGTGGACGGGCGCTCGGACCTGTTCAGCCTGTCGGTCGCTCTCTACGAGCTCCTGACCGGCGAGAAGCCGTTCAAGGGCGGCGAGGGCATCGGAACCCTGCTGTTCCAGATCGCCAACGACCCGCACCCGGACCCGCTGACGGTCCGCCCGGACCTGCCGCCGGCCCTGAAGGCCGTTCTCGACAAGGGCTTGGCCAAGCGTCCCGAGGACCGCTTCCAGCGCGGCTCCGAGATGGCCGCGGCCCTGCGCGCGGCCCTGACGGGCGGCGCCCCGGCGGCTCCCGCGCCCGCTCCGGCACCGGCACCGGCACCGGCGCCAGCGTCCGAGCGCACGATCCGCACGGCCGAGCTGACCGCGCCGACGATCCCCGTCCCGGAGCCCGCGTCCGTTCCGGCTCCGGCCGCGGCGCCGGAGCCGCCGCGGGTCGCCGCGCCTCCGGACGAGACGACCGCGCCCGTGATCACGATCCCGGGGCTCAACGACCGGCCGCAGGCCGCGCCGACCTCCGAGCCCGCGGCGCCGGACGCGACCCTGCGCCTGGAACTGCCCCGGCGCTCGGGCGTCGGTCCCGCCGTCGACGCGCCGCCGCCGGACGCGGCGGGCGGCGCCGACGAGACCCTGCGCATCGAGCCGACGCAGAGCCCGGACGCGACCCTGCGTCTGAAGCCGAACCCGCAGGAGCCGCTCTGATGCGGACGAAGGACGCCGTCGAGGTCGCCGGCGAGACGGACCCCGGCTGCGTGCGCCGCAACAACGAGGACAACTTCGCCGTCGATCCCGACCTGGGCCTCCTCGTCGTCGCCGACGGGATGGGCGGGCACAACTCGGGCGAGGTCGCGGCCGAGCTGGCGACGAAGACGATCCTCGACTTCGCGCGCCGGATGCTGGGCGGAAGGAAATCGCTGCTGCCCGAGGGCGGAGACCCGTCCCTGACGCCGCGCGGCCGCCAGCTCGAGTACTTCGTGAAGACCGCGAACACGATGATCTACGAGAAGGGACGCGCGTTCCCGAAGGACGCCGGGATGGGGACGACGGTCGTCGCGGTCCTGCTCGACGCGAAGTCGCTGACCGTCGCGCACGTCGGCGACAGCCGCCTCTATCTGTGGCGCGGCGGAGAGCTGAGCCAGCTGACCGAGGACCACTCGCTCGTCGGCGAGCAGGTCCGCCGCGGACAGCTGACCGCCGACGAGGCCGCGCGCTCGAACCTGCAGAACATCCTGACCCGGGCGCTCGGCGCGGAGGGCGAGGTGCAGGTGGACGTCGCCGACCATCCGCTGCTGCCGGGGGACGTCGTCCTTCTGGCGACCGACGGCTTGTCGAAGATGGTCTCCGACGCCGACGTCGCGCGCGCGATCGGCGAGCAGGGCGAGCCGGACCGGATCGTCCCTGCGCTGATCGCGAAGGCGCGCGCGGCCGGGGGCGTGGACAACGTGACCGTGGTCGCCGCGCGCGTGCCGCCGCGCGGGGAAGCCGGGGTGAGGGGGATCGTCTCGCGCCTGTTCGGGCGCTGACGCCGAGAGGGAGAACGCGATGCCGAAGCTGCTGCTGAAGTTCAACGCCGCGGTGATCAAGGAGATCCCGTTCGACAAGGACTCCCTGAGCGTCGGGCGCAAGCCCGACAACGACGTCGTCATCGACAACCCGGCCGTCTCCGGCCACCACTGCCGCCTCGCGCGCCAGGGGGGGACGTTCTTCGTCGAAGACCTCGAGTCGACGAACGGCACCTTCGTCAACGAGAAGCGGGTCAAGAAGTCGGGGCTTCACCACAACGACGTGATCGGCGTCGCCAAGCACGCGCTCGTCTTCGTCGAGGACGCGCCGCCGCCCGAGCCGGCGCCGGCCGAGCCGCCGCCGGTCCCCGACGACGCGACGATGATGATCTCGCCGCAGAAGCAGGCGGAGATGGTCGCCTCCGCGACGGCCTCGGCCAAGCCCGGGGCGGCCGCGCGCGTCGGCTGGCTGCGCGTGCTCAAGAACGGCGTGGGGCCGAGCGAGTACGAGCTGAAGGGGATGTCGCTCTACATCGGCAAGTCCGACCGCGTGCAGGTCCAGATCAAGGGCTCGGGCCTCTTCGGCTCGGCCCCCGAGGTCGCGGCCTCCGTCCACCGCAAGCCCGAGGGCTACGTCCTCGTCGCGGTCACCGACGGCTACCCGCTCGTCAACGGCGCCAAGGTCTCCGGCTCGGTCGTCCTCGGCGAGGGCGACCTGATCGAGTGCGGGGCGACGACGATGGTCTTCGAGCTGCGCGGCTGACGCGCGGCTAGCCGGCCTTCGGGATCGTGCTCTCCGGACCCGTCCGCCGCACGTAGAAGCGCGGCGACATGATCTCGATGCCGGCCCGCGCGAACTCGTCCTGCGCGTGCTGGCGGAATTCGGACAGCATCCGCGTGTATCCGCGCGTCCGTTCGGTGTACGCGTTGATCTCGTAGGAGATCGAGAAGTCGCCGAGCGCGGTTTGAAGGACGAACGGCGCGGGCTCCGCGAGGACGCCGTCCGTCTTCCTCGCCGCCGCGATCAGCAGTTCGTGGACCGTGCGCCACGGCGCGTCGTAGCCGATCGTGACCGCGTCGTGCAGGATCAGCCCGCCGCCGCGCGCGCCGGCGCTGTAGTTGACGATGTGGGACCCGAGCACCATCGCGTTCGGGATCGTGACGATCTCCTTCGTTCGCGACCGCACGCGCGTGACCAGCAAGGAGCGGTCGATCACGTAGCCGACGGTGTCGGAGATCTTCACGCGGTCGCCGACCGAGAACGGGCGCATGTAGGTCATGATGACGCCGGAGATCGAGTTCGAGATCGCCGAGCCCGAGCCCAGCGACAGCAGGACCCCGACGAAGACCGAGATGCCCTTGAAGGCCGGCGAGCCCGAGCCCGGCAGGTACGGGAAGACCGCGACGACCGTGAAGACGACGATCAGCGCGCGCGCGATCTGCCAGGTCGGCTCGGCCCACTCCGCGTAGAAGCCGGGGAAGACCAGCCCTCCGGTCTCGATCTCGCGGAAGACGAGGCGCACGACCTTCAGCAGATAGCGCACGACGACGAGCGTCACCGCGATGAAGATCAGCTTCGGCAGGTAGGCGAGGGCCCCGGCGGCCAGCGCGCTCAGCGGCGCGAGCACGTAGCCGTACAAGCGCCCGGCGAGGTCGTGCGTGCCCGGGAAGGGGCTCAGCGCCAGCGGCAGGAACACGTAGACGAGGATCAGGACGGTCAGCGCGTGCGCGGCGCCGACGACGGCCAGCGCGGCGCGGTGCAGGGTCTCGGCCGGGAGGATCTCGAGACGCTGGAGCCGCAAGGCCGGGGTGTAGCGCCTTCCCTCCTTCTCGATGAGGGCGCGCAGGCGCGGAAACAGGCGGCCGGCCAGCGCGATCAGCCCGGCGAGCGCCGCGACGGCCAGCAAGGAGAGCAGGAGGCCGCGCAGGATCCCGCGCCAGGAGCGGCTGCGGCGGCGCTCGGTCAGGGCCGCGCGGACGGCGGCCAGATCCTGCGCCGAGAGCGCGTCGCGCGAGAGCCCGGCCGCGGCCGCGTCGCGCGCGGTGACCGACAGCAGGACGCGCCCGCCGTAGACGACGTCGACGGCGCCGTCCTCGCGGGCGAGCGCCAGGTCGTCGACGTTCAAGGACGGCTCCGCGGCGAGGCTCTTCAGGCGCGCGGCGACGGCGCGCGCGCGCTCCTCGGGGGTGAAGGACAGCGCGGGGGCGCGCACGACGAGCACCTCGCGCCCGTCCAGGACGACCGGGGCGCTCGAGGACGACGCGGCGGCGGCTCCGGCCGAGGCCGCGAGCAGGACGAGCGGGAGCAGGGCGCGCGGGAAGAGCACGACTCATTCTAGCACTCCTGCGCGTTCCATGAGGCCCAGGGGATCCCGGCCGCGGGACCCGCGCCGGCGCGGGCCTCTTGGCGGGACGCGCCTGCCCCGAGGTCCCTGCCGCGCCGCGCCCGCGCGCGCTATAGTTGCGGCGTGGGGCTCCTGTTCGCCGCCGTCTTGGCCGTCCTCGCCGCCGCGCCCGCGCGCGCGGGCGAGAACGCCTACGTCAGCCTCGTCGGCATGGCGTCGGCCGCCGCGACGGACCGCGGCCCCGAGGCCGGATCCGTCCCCCGGGCGGGCGGCGCCGGGGGCCGCCTGCGCGGGGCGCTCTCTCCGGAGGGGGCGGACGTCCCTCCCTCCGGCCGTTCGGGCGTCCGATCGGCCGCGCCGGGGCCTGCCGGGGCGTCCGCCGCCGGCCGCGCGGTCTTCCTTCCGCCCGGCTCTCTGGCGCCCGCGGGCCGCGGGCGGCGGCGCTTCTTCGCGGACCTCCTGCCCTACTGGAGGAGCGGGCCTGTTCCTTATGACGGCGAGCCGGTCCCGGTCTCCGGCGCCCCGGCCGCGCGCGTCCGCCGCGGCGTGGCTCTGGGCTGGGACGAGCTCTTCGCCGCCGCCGCCGCACCCGTCGGTCCTCCGGCCGCCCGGTAACCTTCGTCGTTTGGCGCGTCGCGCGCGCCTCGCGCCGGGCATTGACGCAGATCAATTGAATCTCGGGGCGTCGCGGCGTTACAATACCGGCCAGAGACGGCGCGCAAGCCGCCCGATCCGTTCGGAGCCCACCATGACCGAGACGCCGACGCAGGTCCCGCCGAAGACGCAGACGATCGAGGAAGTCGAGTCCGCCGTGATCCGATTCGCCGGAGACTCCGGCGACGGCATCCAGCTGACCGGAACGCAGTTCAGCACGGCGACGGCGTTCGCCGGGAACGATCTCGCGACGTTCCCCGACTACCCCGCCGAGATCCGCGCCCCCGCGGGCACTCTGGCCGGCGTCTCCGGCTTCCAGATCCAGTTCTCCTCCCACGAGGTCCTGACGCCGGGCGACGCTCCGGACGTCCTCGTCGCGATGAACCCGGCCGCGCTGAAGACGAACGCGAAGAACGTCAAGAAGGGCGGCCTCATCGTCGTGAACAAGGACGCGTTCAACTCCGCGAACCTGAAGAAGGCCGGCTACGAGGCGAGCCCGCTCGAGGACGCCTCGCTCTCCGACTGGCGCGTGATCCCCGTCGAGCTGACGCGCCTGACGCGCCAGGCCCTCGAGGGGCTCGGCCTGTCCCCGACCGAGACCGAGCGCTGCAAGAACTTCTTCGCGCTGGGCATGATGTACTGGCTTTACGACCGCCCGCTCGACGCGACGCGGCGCTGGATCGAGACCAAGTTCGCGAAGAAGCCGAAGTTCGCCGAGGCGAACAAGCGCGCGCTGGACGCCGGCCACGTCTACGCGGAGACCGCCGAGCTCTTCGGCTGCCACTACCGCGTGCGCCGGGCCCCGATCAAGCCCGGCGTCTACCGGAACGTGACCGGCAACGAGGCGACGGCGCTGGGCCTGGTCGCGGCCTCGGCCGTGTCGGGCCTGCCCCTGTGGCTGGGCTCCTACCCGATCACGCCGGCCTCCGAGATCCTGCACGAGATCTCGAAGCACAAGAACTTCGGCGTGAAGACGTTCCAGGCCGAGGACGAGATCGCCGCGATGGGCTCGGCGATCGGCGCGGCGTTCGTCGGGATGCTGGCGACGACGACGACCTCCGGTCCCGGCGTCGCGCTGAAGAGCGAGGCGATCGGGCTGGCCGTGATGACGGAACTGCCGGTCGTCGTCGTCAACGTCCAGCGCGGCGGGCCGTCCACCGGCCTGCCGACGAAGACGGAGCAGGCGGACCTCCTGCAGGCCCTCTACGGCCGCAACGGCGAGTGTCCGGTCCCGGTGCTGGCGGCGGCGACGCCGGGCGACTGCTTCAAGATGGCCTACGAGGCCTGCCGGCTGGCGGTCAAGTACATGACGCCGGTCTTCCTCCTGACCGACGGCTACCTGGCCAACGGCTCGGAGCCGTGGCGCGTCCCGCCGACGTCCGAACTGGAGAAGTTCGCCGCGCCGGCCCTGCCGCCGCTGGCGGAGTTCCAGCCCTACAAGCGCGACCCGGAGACGCTGGCGCGCCCGTGGGCGACGCCGGGCGCCAAGGGCTACGAGCACCGGATCGGCGGCATCGAGAAGGCCGACGTCACCGGCAACGTCAGCTACGACCCCGACAACCACGAGCGGATGGTGCGCCTGCGCGCGGCGAAGGTCGCCAAGATCGCGCAGGACATCCCCCCGACCGAGGTCCTCGGCGCGCGCACGGGCGACGTCCTGCTCGTCGGCTGGGGCGGGACGTACGGCGCGATCACGGCGGCCGTGCAGGAGATGCAGAAGGCGGGCCGGAAGGTCTCGGCCGTCCATCTGCGCCACCTGAACCCGCTCCCGCCGGACCTCGGCGAGATCCTGGCCGGCTTCAAGCACGTCGTCGTGCCGGAGCTGAACATGGGCCAGCTGCTGAAGGTCCTGCGCGCGAAGTACCTGGTTCCCGCGAAGGGGATCAACAAGATCAAGGGCCGGCCGTTCATGGTGTCCGAGATCGTCGCCGGAGTCGACGCGGTTCTGAAGGGGGGCAACTGAGATGGACGACCACGACCATAATTTCGACACGCTGCCGGCCGCCGGGCCGGCGCTGACGATGAAGGACTTCAAGTCGGACCAGATGGTCCGCTGGTGCCCGGGCTGCGGCGACTTCGCGATCCTGTCGTCGGTGCAGAAGATCCTGCCGGCGCTCGGCGTGCCGCGCGAAAAGACGGTCTTCGTGTCCGGCATCGGGTGCTCGTCGCGCTTCCCGTACTACATGAACACCTACGGCTTCCACTCGATTCACGGCCGCGCGCCGACGCTGGCGACCGCGATCAAGTGCGCGCGCCCGGACCTGCAGGTCTGGGTCGTCACCGGCGACGGCGACGGGCTGTCGATCGGCGGCAACCACCTGATCCACGCGCTGCGCAAGAACGCGGACCTGAAGATCCTGCTGTTCAACAACCGGATCTACGGGCTGACGAAGGGCCAGTACTCGCCGACGTCCGAGTTCGGCAAGAAGACGAAGTCCTCGCCGATGGGCACGATCGACGAGCCGCTGAACCCCTTGGCGATCGCGCTGGCCTCGGAGGCGACGTTCGTGGCCCGCGCGGTGGACACGGACCTCCCGTTCCTCGGCGAGATCCTGACGAAGGCCGGAAAGCACAAGGGCTCGGCGTTCGTCGAGATCCTGCAGAACTGCGCGGTCTTCAACGACGGCTCCTGGGACGAGGTCGCGGGCAAGGCCGTCCGCGACGAGAAGATGCTGCGGCTCGAGCACGGCAAGCCGATGCTCTTCGGCAAGGAGGGCCGGCAGGGCGTCCGCCTGAAGAACGGCTTCGAGCCGGAGGTCGTGGCCGTCGATCCGGCAAACCCGCCGAAGGACCTCCTCGTCCACGACGCGAAGGCGAAGACGCCGACGCTGGCGCACCTGCTCGCGCAGATGCACGAGCCGATGCCTCACGGCGTGTTCCGCGACGTGTCGAAGCCGACGCTCGACCAGCTGATGGAGGAGCAGATCGCCGCGGCCAAGTCGAAGCCGGCCGACCTGCAGGCCCTGCTCAGAGGCGCCGAGACCTGGACGGTCGCGGCCTGATCCAAGGAGACCCATGAAACTTCTCGAATACGAGGCGAAGGAAATCTTGAAGGCCCGCGGCATCCCGGTCCCGCCGAACGGCGGCGTGATCAAGACGACGGCCGGGCTGGCCGCCGCGATGAAGCGCGCCGGCAAGGCGCCGTGGGTGCTGAAGGCGCAGGTGCTGGCCGGAGGCCGCGGCAAAGCCGGCGGCATCAAGCTGGCCAAGACGCCGAAGGAGGCCAAGGAGCTGGCGAAGGCCATGATCGGCATGGACCTGATCACGCACCAGACCCACGGCCACGCGCTGAAGGTCAAGGAGCTCCTGATCGAGGGCGGCGTCAAGATCGAGCGCGAGATCTACCTGTCGGTCGTCATGGACCGCCGGGCCGCGGCGCCCGCGATCATCGCGTCCGCTCAGGGCGGCATGGAGATCGAGACGCTGGCCGCCGAGCGCCCGGACGCGATCATCCGCATGACCGTGGATCCGGACACGGGCCTGCCCGACTTCCAGGCGCGGCGCCTGGCCTTCGCGCTGAGGGTCCCGGCCGACCGCGTCCGCGCGTTCTCGAAGGTCGCGCAGTCTCTGGTCCGGGCCTTCCTCGACCTCGACTGCTCGATGCTCGAGATCAACCCGTTGGTGCTGACGCCGACGGGCGTCGTCGCGCTCGACGCGAAGGTCGTCACCGACGACAACGCGTCGTTCCGGCACGCGGACCTGGCGGCCAAGCCCGACCACGAGGCCTCGGCGCTCGAGAAGGAGGCCAAGAAGGCCGACATCTCCTACGTCGGCCTGGACGGGAACATCGGCTGCATGGTCAACGGCGCGGGCCTGGCGATGGGCACGATGGACACGATCGCCCTGGCCGGCGGCAGTCCGGCGAACTTCCTCGACGTCGGCGGCGGCGCCAACGAGGAGCGCGTCACGAAGGCGCTCAACATCATCCTGAAGGATAAGAAGGTGAAGGCGGTCCTCGTCAACATCTTCGGCGGCATCGTGAAGTGCGACATGATCGCGGCCGGTGTCGTCGCCGCGCTCAAGAAGATCAAGCTGAAGGTCCCGCTCGTCGTGCGCCTCCAGGGCACGAACGTCGAACAGGGCCGGGAGATCCTCGCGAAGTCGGGGATCCCCTTGATCCAGGCGGACGACCTGTGGGACGCCGCGCAGAAGGCCGTCCAGGCGGCGAGGTAGACCAATGGCCATCATTCTCGACAAGGACTCGAAGATCGTCGTCCAGGGGTTCACCGGCTCGCAGGGGACGTTCCACGCGCGCCAGTGCATCGAGTACGGCACGCAGATCGTCGCCGGCGTCACGCCCGGCCGGGGCGGGAGCGCTCACCTCGACCGCCCGGTCTTCGACACCGTCTACGACGCGGTGCGCGCGACCGGCGCGTTCGTCTCGCTGATCTTCGTCCCGGCGCCGTTCGCCGCGGACGCGATCATGGAGGCGGTCGACGCCGGCTGCTCGACGGTGCTCTGCATCACCGAGGGCATCCCGGTCCTCGACATGGCGCGCGTCAAGCGCTTCATCGCCCGCGCCGAGAGCTCGGGCCGCGAGATCACGCTCGTCGGTCCGAACTGCCCGGGCGTGATCACGCCGGGCCAGTGCAAGGCCGGCATCATGCCCGGCTACATCCACAAGCCGGGCTCGATCGGCGTCGTGTCGCGCTCCGGGACGCTGACGTACGAGGCCGTCGACCAGCTGACCAAGCGCGGGCTCGGGCAGTCCACCGTCGTCGGCATCGGCGGCGACCCGATCAACGGCTCCTCCTTCACCGACATCCTGGCGAAGTTCGAGGCCGACCCCGACACCGAGGCGGTCGTGATGATCGGCGAGATCGGCGGCTCCGCCGAGGAGGAGGCCGCGCGCTTCTTCAAGGAGAAGATGTCGAAGCCCGTCTACGGCTTCATCGCCGGCAAGGCCGCGCCGGAGGGCCGCCGGATGGGCCATGCGGGCGCCATCGTCGAGGGCGGCTCCGGCACGCACGCGTCGAAGATCAAGGCGATGCGCGAGGCCGGCATCACCGTCGTCGAGAACCTCTCGGAGATCGGCGACACGGTCGCGAAGTCCCGCCGCCCGCTGGCGGCCTAGCCGCCTGCGGCGACGGGCGCGCCGCCCCGGGGTCCGCCCCGGGGCGGCGCGTCGCTTCCGGGCTACTGCCCGGCGCCGTGCTCCTTCAGGTACGCCTGGACCCGCGGGTCGTTCTGGGCTCCGGGCGGGAGGTGCTTGAGGAACTCCTGCATGTCCTGGCCCTGTCCCGGCGTGGGCTTCTGGGACGCGGGCTGGGCGCTCTGCCCGAAGCCCTGCATGCTCGTGAAGCCGCGCGTCGGCTGGAGCTTCGGCATCACGAAGGCCGCGGCGGGCTTCTTGTTTTCGGGCGCCGGCTTCGTCTTGGCGGCCGTCTCGCGCGCGGTCTTGGGCGCGGCCGCGGCTTTCGGCGCGGGGGCGGTCCCGGCGGACGCGGGCGGCGGCTTCAGCTCGGCCGCGGGGCGGATGAAGTCCAACGACGACTCGGGCGCCTTCTGGGTCCCGCCCGCGGCCGCGGCGGCGGGCGACGTCTGATAGACGGGCTGGACGACGACCGCCTGGGTCGGCGTGAGCTTGGCGCCGTCGCGGCGGTCGAAGACGTCGTCGCGCCCGGACGGGCCGTGGACGGCCTCCGACTGGCTCCAGTGCAGGTAAAGCGCGCCGAGCAGCGGAAGAAGCAGGGACAGGGCGCCTCCCGCCAGCAGCCAAAGCGTCCTTTTCTTGCGGAGACGGAGCTCTTCGGCCTCGGGACCCGGATCGGCCATGAAGCGGAGTGTAACAGGCGAAAAAGCGCTTGTCCAGCCCTCCGATTGCGGCGGTGCGGCCGGCGATCTCCCCTCCGGCCCTGGGCCTTGACAACGGCAACATTTCCGTTACACTTGGGAGGTAGCATCCTGTCCGCGCTTCACGTCGCTTTCGGATCGGGGGGTTGGTGATCCAAGGGCACGGCGTGGCCGTCGGCGCCGACAGGCGATAACGGCAAACCTGGCGCAAGCCAGGGGCGCAAAGCCATGACTCCCGGGAGCCGGGAGCGTCAGGCTGCCGAATAGTGATGCCCTATTCAAGCGAGAGGGGGCGCGCCTGCGTGCGCGTGACGCCCGCGCGAGCCGCGTCAGCGGCCGCGCAGGGTTCGTTTTATCTCCTGGCCGCTCTATTTATCGCTCTCGCGCCCGCGCCCGCGCGCGCCCAGAGCGGCGGCGTCGCCGGCCAGTTCCTCAGTTTCGGCGTCGGCGCCCGCGCGATGGCGATGGGCGGCGCCTACTACGGCATCTCCGACGACGCGACCGCCGCGTACTGGAACCCGGCGGGCCTGGCCCAGCTCCAGCGCAAGGAGATCACGACGATGCAGGCTTCGCTGTTCCAGCAGACGAAGCTCACCTACTTCGCGCTCGGCTACCCGACGAAAGGCGGTTCGACCTTCGCGCTGAGCATGACCGAGCTGCAGAGCAGCGGCTTCGAGAAGGTGGACGCGGTCTTCAACCCGGCGACCGGCGAGGCCCAGTCGGTCACGTCGAGCGGCAACTTCAACGACCAGCAGCGGGCGATCGGACTGTCCTGGGGCAAGAACGTGACCGAGACGGTCCTCTTCGGCATGACCGCCAAGCAGATCACGCGCCAGCTGGCCGGCTCCTCGGACAACACGAAATCCCTCGACATCGGCGTGATGAAGACGATGGGGACGAGCTATCGCGTCGGCCTCGGCCTGCAGAACGCCTTCTCGCAGACGACCGGCGACACGCAGGACAAGTACCCGGTCGTGCTGAAGCTCGGCAACTCCCTGCGCCTGTTCAAGGAGCGCCTGACGCTGGCGGCCGACATCAACAAGACGCTGAACAGCTCGTTCGACCTGCGCTTCGGCGGCGAGTACTGGATCTCGCGCTGGTTCGCGTTCCGCTTCGGCCTGCTCGGCCTGCCGAGCATCCAGGAGACGGACTTCGGCTTCGGTCTCAACTTCAACAGCTTCACGATCGACATCGCGCAGGGCATCCACGATCTCGGCTCGAGCACGCGCATCTCGGCGACCTTCCGCTTCGGCGAGTCGCGCACGAACCTCACGACCACCGAGGTCCGCGCCTTCGTCCGCCAGGGCATGGCCGCCTTCCGCCAGGGCAACTTCGCGCTGGCCGCGCAGAAGTTCAACCAGGCGCAGGACGCGGCCCCGGGCAACCAGCAGGTCGCGACGATGATCGCGCGCCTGGGCAACGTCACGAAGTACATCCCGCAGGCGACCGGCGGCGAGGAGGAGCAGACCTTCATCCGCAAGGGCGCGATCGCCTACGTGGACGGCCGCGACCTGCATCTGTCGGTCAACGCCCTGCGCTACGCGTTCAACAAGAATCCGCACGACCAGCGCCTGCTGAACTTCCTGAACATGGTCGAGAAGGAGGCCGGCGTCCACGACATCACGCGGCCGCTCGAGGGCCCGGAGCAGTTCACGCTGATCGACCAGAAGATCTTCGACGCCCGCCAGGCGATCTACGACGGCCACTACGACGACGCGGTCCGCCGCGCCCAGGACGTGCTCGACCTGGAGCCGAACAACGTGACCGCGCTCGAGGTCATGGGCTCGGCGTTCTTCCTGATGGACCAGAAGGACAAGGCGGTCGCGATCTGGAAGCGGGTGCTGCAGCTCGACCCGAACAACAAGGCGGTCCTGCAGTTCCTGCAGTCGGTGCACCAGTGAGCCCGAGGGGGCCCGCCGGAGCCGTATTGAAATCGTAACAGGGGCTCTTTACACTAACAAGGAATGCGCGCGTTTCTGCTCGCCGCACTGGTCGTCTGGGCGCCGTCGGCGGCTCGCGCCGCCGAGGCCTCGCAGGACATCGTCGCGCCCGACCTGACCCTGCTCAAGGAGCAGAACCGCATCAAGAGCGAGGCCGAGGACAAGATCCAGAACGAGATCCTGGATCCGATCCTCGGCAAGGGCAAGGCGTCGGCCTTCGTCGACCTCCAGATGGAGGTCAACGTCGAGAGCGAACGCAAGACGAAGGCGGGGATGGGCATCGCCCAGCGCTACAAGGAGAAGGCCCCGACGTCCACCCAGGGCCTGGCGACGAACTTCGTCCTGCCCGGCATCCCGAAGCCGACGTCGATCACGGCCCAGAAGACGCCCGAGCATCCGGCGGCCGCGCAGGCCCAGGAAGCCCAGCAGATCCAGGGCATCCAGGAGCAGCGCTACTCGATCAACCCGGTCTTCAAGCGCTTCCAGGTCACCGTGATCCACGACGAGTCGGTCCTGAAGGACAAGCCGACGCAGGACCTCGTGCGCAGCCGCATCGAGGACGCGATGAGCCAGTACAAGAAGCTGGCTCCCGCGGACATCGTGTTCAGGCCTACGAAGTTCGACAAGCCGCTCGTCGACTGGCGCACCGACCTGAAGAAGCCGTCGGTCTACCTGCCGCTGCTCTACGCGCTGCTGTTCCTGCTGTTCCTGTCGTTCCTGTTCGGCCCGCTGGCCCGCTTCTTCAAGCAGTACGTCGCGGCCCTGCGCGAGAAGAAGGCCGGCGAGTTCGAGGTGCTGAACAAGACCCCCGAGGCCGAGAAGGAAGGCGAGGGCGAGGGGGAGGGCGAGAACGAGGAGCTCACGAAGGGCGAGCTCGACATCATGATGGGCCAGAAGCCGGAGGAGCCGCCTCCGCCGCCGCCCGAGGAGGATGAGGACGCCATGAAGAAGTTCGAACCGTTCACCTACATCAACGAGGAGAACTTCAAGCGCCTCGGCAACCTCTTCCTCGTGCGCCAGGACGAGCCCTGGCTGATCGCGGTCGTGCTCAGCTACCTGCGCCCGGAGCTCGCGCGCGCGACCCTGACCTCCCTGCCGGTCGAGCTGCAGGCGAAGGTCGCCGTCGAGGCGCTGAAGATCCGCCAGGTCACGCGCGAGCAGCTGATGGCGATCGACGCCGACATCAAGGAGTCGGTCGACTTCGTCGTCGGCGGCATGGAGCGCCTGACCCAGCTGCTCGACGAGGCGGACACGCAGACGCGCTCGAACATCCTCGACTATCTGAAGAACGAGAAGCCCGAGGTCTACCGCCGCGTGCGCGGCTTCATCCTGACGTTCGAGGACGTCGTTTCGTTCCCGGACCGCGACATGCAGACGATCGTGCGCGAGCTGAAGACCGAGTCGATGGCGAAGGCTCTCCAGGGCGCGGCCCCCGAGGTCCTGAACAAGTTCCTCGGAAATATGTCGACGGGCGCGGCGTCGCTGCTGAAGGAGCAGATCGAGTACTCGCAGGGCCTGACGCCCGCGCAGATCGAGGAGGAGCGCTCGAAGATCATGGACGTGGTCAAGGTGCTCGAGAAGGAGGGGAAGGTCAACGTCCGCCAGGGCCGCGGCGACGCCTTCTCCGGCTTCCACGAGGAGGTCGCCAGCGAGCGCGGCGAGAAGTACGAGCCGCGCACGCGCGCGGCCGAGCAGGCCGTCGCCCAACTGCTCAGCGGCGGCGCTCCCGGCGCCGCCAC
>JAGWRY010000093.1 GCA_028869495.1 Elusimicrobiota bacterium
CGCTCGGCCTGACCGCCGCCGCCGCCGCCCTGGCGCGCCGCGCGGCCGACCCCGCCTTCCTCGAGCTCTACACCGACGAGTCCCTGTGGGCCTTCTCCCGCGAGCGCGGCCCCGCGCCGTCTCCGGACGTCCCCGTCTTCGTCGGCTGGGCCCAGGACGACCTCGTCGTCCCGCCGGCGGCCGTCGCCGCCTTCGTCCGCCGCCTGGAGGCGCAGGGCGCGCGCCCGGTCCTCGCGTCCTGGCCCGGCGACCACCTCGACGCGCTGGCCCGCCCGTCCCTCGTCTCCGGCGCCCTGGCCGGCTTCGACCGCGCCGTCCGCGCCGGACGCTGACCGCCGCTGGCCCGCCCCCGCGGAAAAACGCTATCCTTGCCGCCTATGCCAGGAAACGTCTGCGCCCTGTTCGCCGGCCAGTCCGTCCAGGAGGCCGGCATGGGCCGGGAGCTCCTCAAGCGCCCGGCCGCCCGCGCCGTGATCGAGAGGCTCAAGCCCTCCCTCGGCGCCGACCTCGAGGCCCTGCTGACGACGACCCCCGACGCCGAGCTCGCCAAGACCTTCAACGCCCAGCGCGCGATCCACGCCAGCCACGTCGCGCACTGGCTGGCCTACGCGGCCTCCCGCCCGGGCCTCGAGGACGCGCTGATGGGCGCCGTCGGCCACTCGATGGGCGTCGTCGCGGCCCTGGTCGCGGCCGGCGCCCTCTCGGTCGAGGACTCGGGGCGCTTCATCGCCGCGCGCGCCAAGGCCTTCTCCGACTGCTGCGCCGCCTTCGCCGAGCCGATGGGCCTGGCCGCCGCCTCGAGCGACGACTTTCAGGACGTCGCCGACTCCGTCGCCGAGGTCCCGGGCGTCTCGGTCGCGCTGTGGAACACCGCCGGCAAGGGCACGCTCGGCGGCACGCTGGCCGCCCTCGAGGCCTACGCGGCCAAGGCCCGCGACGAGGACTGGCCGGTCAAGGTCAAGGTCCTGCGCGTCGAGGGCCCCTATCACACCGCCGCCTTCGCGCCGGCCCAGGCCCCTCTGCGCGCCGCGCTGGCCGGCCTCGAGGTCAAGCCGCCGCGCGTGCCCGTCTTCATGGGCACCTCGGGCCGCGCCGAGACGGACCCGGCGCGCATCAAGGAGCTCCTCGTCGAGCAGACGACCGCCTGCGAGCGCCACCTCGAGGCGGTGCGCGCGGCCTACGCGGCCGGCGCGCGCGAGTTCGTCGAGGTCTCCTTCAAGCCCCAGCCGGTGACCTGGCTGGGCGACCAGCTGGTCGGCGCCGACGGCGCGCGCCTGGCGGACGTCGCCGCGACGGCCGTGACGACGGACCGCCTCCCCGCCTAGACGGCGAAAAACCCGTCGCTTGATATTGCGCGGCGGGTCCTGCCGGCGATGGGGCCCATCGTCCTCTGCTCGCGCCGCTGCGCGGCGCTCGCACCCGGACGATCCGACCCATCGCCGTCACCCCCCGCGCTTGAGGACGGATTTTTCGCCTTCCCGCTCGCGGGAGGGCGCCACGGCCTTACGGTCGGACGTACCGCAAGAGCGCAGGAGGCGCTCGCTCTCGGCCCTGCGCGGCCAGTCGAGCGGCGCCGTCGACAGGGCCTCGCGCAGGTCCGCGGCGGCCCCAGCGCAGTCGCCGCGGGAGGCGCGCAGGTCCGCGCGCGACGACAGAGCGTCCGGCAGGGCCTCGGGGCCGAGGGTCGGGTCGCGCCG
>JAGWRY010000094.1 GCA_028869495.1 Elusimicrobiota bacterium
CGCGGCGGCGCTGGCCGCCGGCGCGCTCGCGCTGGCCGTCCTGCCTCCGGCGGCCCGCGCGGCCTCGTCCTCTCCCGCGGCGGGCTATGAGGCGATCGACGGGCCGTACTTCGAGCGCAACCTCCCCGGGAAGCTCGCCGAGAGCCTGGCCGCGGCCCGGGCGGCGCTCCAGGAGCGCCCCGGCGACGCGGCGCTCCTGTGGCGCGAGGGGCGCGACCTCGTGCGGCGGGGGGAGAAGGCCTCCGGCAAGGCCGGCAAGCTCGCCGACTACCGCGCGGCCGAGGCGGCGCTCGCGCGCGCGGTCGAGCTCGACCCGAAGAGCGCGGACGCGCACTTCTGGTACGGCGTCGCGATGGGCCGCCGCGGCGAGACGCAGGGAATCCTGCACTCGCTGTTCCTGATCAAGCCGATCCGGGCGCAGATGCGCGCGACGCTGGCCCTCGATCCGGACCACGGCGGCGCGCACCGCGTGCTCGGCGAGATCCTGTGGCAGGTCCCGGGCTTCGCCGGCGGGGACAAGAAGGCGGCGTTGGCCGAGTTCGAGGCCGCGGTGCGCCTGGACCCGTCCTACACGGCGAACTACGAGCCGCTCGCGCAGGCCTACCTCCACTTCCACCGCGGCCGCGCCGCGGTCCGCGTGCTGAAGGCGCTGGAGGCGGTCAAGGAGCCGAAGGACCCGGCCAGCTATCCGGACGACCTGGCCGACGCGAGGAAGACGCTGGCCGAGCTCGCGCGCTGACCGCCGTCAGCGGACGGCGAACGGGAGCGGCAGGGGGACGGCGGTCCCGTCCTTCGAGACGGCGACGCCGCGCGTCAGCGTCACGCGCGCGGAGCGGCCGCCGCGCAGGACCGAGACCGTGAGAGCCGAGCCGGGCGGCCCGTACAGGCGGTCGAGGGCCTGCTCGAAGTCGAGGCGGCCGCTCGCGCGGCCGTCCACGGCGTCCAGCAGGTCGCCGGGCTTGAGGCCCGCGGCGTCGGCGGAGCGGCCGGCGATCACGTGCGAGACCTCGAAGAGGCGGCGCCCGTCCCGGACCCGGGTCCGAAGCCACAGGCCGGGGCCGGCGCGCCACCAGGCCGCGGGCTCGGCGACGTCGACGGGGTCGAGCAGGCGCACGCGCAGGCGCGCGGAGGCGTCCAGGAGCATCGGGCGCTTCGGCGGGGGGCCCTTCGGCGTCGCCGCGACGATCGTCCCGCCCGCGCTGACGCGGGTCAGGGCGGGCACGGCCGCGAGGGCGTCCGCGACGGCGCGGATCGGGTAGACGGCGCCGCCGGCGAGCTGCAGGCGATAGAAGAGAAGGCGCACGGTGCGCACGGCGCCGTAGTCGGAGATCGCGGCGACGCTCGCCCAGAGGCGGCTGTGCGGCGGGATCGCGAGAAAGTCGAGGGAGGCGTCCGTCGTCAGTCCGGTCGTGGTCTCGGCCCGGACGACGGTCCCGGCCGGCAGGCCGGCCGGCAGGCCGTCCGGGAAGCGCGCCCAGGTCGATTCGTCGGCGGGGAGATGCCAGTCGAGCGGGACGGCCGCGGCGACGGCGTCGCGGGCGGCCGCGGCGCCC
>JAGWRY010000095.1 GCA_028869495.1 Elusimicrobiota bacterium
CGCTGCCTCTTCTCGGCGCGCCCGCCGCCTGGGCGCCCGTCTGCGCGGGGGTCGGGGCGGTCTGCGCCGCGGCGACCGCGGCCGACCTCGCCTTCCCTCCCGCGGCCTCGTCCGGGACCGCGGAGAAGAATTGATAGAATCACCGCCTTGAGAAACCGGGACCGCATGAAGTCTCTCGCGGCGGGCGGCGGCGTCATCGCATGAGATTGTCGCGCGCGCTGGTCCTCCTCACGTTCAACGAGATCGAGGCCCTGCCCAAACTCTTCGACCGGCTCCCTCTGTCGGCCGCCGACGAGGTCTTCGCCGTCGACGGCGGCTCGAAGGACGGGACGGTCGAGTATCTCGAGTCGAAGGGAGTCCGCGTCCTCGGACAGCCGCGCCGCGGGCGCGGCTGCGCGTTCTCGGTCGCGCTCGACGCGGCTAAGTCGGACGTCCTGTGCTTCTACAGCCCGGACGGCAACGAGGAGCCCGACGACGTCCCGCGTCTGTTCGAGAAGCTGGAAGCGGACGGCTGCGACCTCGTCGTCGCGTCGCGGATGTGCCGCGGCGCGCGCAACGAGGAGGACGACCAGGTCTTCAAGCCCCGCAAATGGGTGAATCTCGCGTTCACCTTCCTGGCGAACGTCCTGTGGAACCGCGGGCCGTACGTGAGCGACACGATCAACGGCTTTCGCGCGGTCCGCGCCGACAGCTTCCGCCGCTGCGACTGCCGCGTCGACGGCTTCGTGATCGAGTACCTGATGTCGATCCGCATGATGAAGCTCGGCCTGCGCGTCGGCGAGATCGCGACGCAGGAGCATCCGCGCCTCGGCGGACAAAGCACCGCCCACTCCTGGCCGACCGGCGTCGAGTTCACGAGGCGCCTGGTCCGCGAGATCCTGATCGGGAGGCGCGTCGCGTGAGGCCCGCCTGGCGGCTGGACGAGCGGCGCGCGCGCAGGCTCGCGGGTTGGGCCCTCGCGTTGGGCCTTCTGGTCCGCTTCGCCTTCTCGTGGCACGCGTTCCGCTCGCACGCGATCGCGACCAGCAACGACCAGTACGAGACGATCGCGCTGTCGCTCGTCCACGGGCAGGGCTACTCGCTGGCCCCGGGGGTGCCGACGTCGAAGCGCGAGCCGGTGTTCGTGCTCTTCATCGCGGCGATCTACTGGCTCTTCGGCGTTCATCCGTGGATCGTCGTCTTCCTGCAGAGCCCGCTCTCGGTCTTGACCGGCTGGATCCTCTGGAAGACGGCGCGCCGCCTGTTCGACGAGACGACGTCGCTGGCGGTCCTCGTCGTCTTCCTGTTCTACCCGCAGTTCGTCTACTACTGCGGCTACTTCTTCCGGGAGACCGTGCTGTGCCTGTCGTTCGCGGTCCTGCTGTGGGCGTCCGTCGACTGGCCGGCGGCGCTCGGGGACCGGCGGGGCGATCGCGGCGCGTGGGTCGGCGGACTGGGCGCCACGCTCTTCGGCCTGTGCAACCCGGCGACGCTCCCCGCCTGCGCGCTGTCCGGGCTGCTGATCTGGGCCGTCGCGCCCGCGGGGGCGCGTCTGCGGCGCTTCGCGCTGTACACGGCGCCGCTGGTCTTGTTCTTCGGGATCTGGACCGCGCGCAACTGGGCCGTCCAGGGGACCTTCGTGCCGGGCGAGACCCACGGCGGCGAGGAATTCTACCGCGCGCTGATCATCCCGCCGGGAGACCAGACCGATCCCGCGCTCGCGAACAAGATCCTCGAGTCGGACTCGATCTTCTCGCAGGCGGGGGGGATGCCGGAGGCCGCGCGCAGCACGTTCCTGACGCGCGCTTCCTTCCGCTGGATCGCCGAGCATCCCCGCGTCTACGCGGGGCGCGTCGTCGAGGGGGTCTTCAAGTACTGGAGGCTCTGGCCCTACCGGATGCCCGACTATCAGTTCCCGTACGCCCTGCTGGTGGCGCTCAGCCTCCTGTCCGACGGCTGGATCGTTCCGCTGGGCTTCCTCGGCCTCTGGCTGTACCGCTCGCGCTGGCGCGAACTCGCTCCCTTCCCCGCCTCGCTGTTCGCGATGACCGCCGTCTACGGCGCGATCCACGCGGTGATCCGCTACCGCCTGCCGCTGATGCTCGGGATGATCCTTCTGTCCGTCGCGACGGTCTCCCGCCTGCTCGGGCTCGAGCCGGCTCGGAAGGGCTGACTCCCGGCGCGCCTCAGCGCGCGGAGCGTCCCGCGGGGACGGCGGCTTCGCGCTCCTGGCGCTTCCACTTCCGCCGGACGACGACCATGTCGTTGGCCCACTTGGCGAAGCGGGTCTCCTCGCGTCCGGTCAGCACGGCGGTCAGGATCTCGAGCAGGCGCCAGGGCCGCGTCAGCAGGGAGAGCGCGTAGAAGTTGAAGAACATCCAGAGCATCGACAGGTAGAGGCGGCGGCTCGAGACGCCGTCGGCGAAGGAGGGCGCCTTCGAGGTGTAGAACTCCATCGGCATGATGAAGAAATCGTCGTCGAGCTTCAGCCGGCCGGCGGCCTGGAGGTCCTTGAAGAGCTTGGAGCCCGGGTACGGCACGAACTTGCTGACGACGACGTCGTGAACGCCGAGAAGCGCCATCTTGCGGACCAAGGACGTCGTCTCGCGCAGGGTCTCCTTCGTCTCGCCCGGGAAACCGATCACGAGGAAGCAGGAAAGCTTGAAGCCCGCGCGCAGCGCGATCCGCATCGAGGCGAGCATCTTGTCGAGGTCGACCTGCTTGCGCACGAGCTTGAGCATCGCCGGCGAGCCGCTCTCGGGCGCGAAGGAGAGCAGGCGCAGGCCCGCCGCGTAGAGCTTCTCGGAGACCTCGCGGTCGAAGACCTCGGCGCGGGTGCCGCTGGGGAGCTGCCAGGTGACGCCCAGGCGGCGCGCGATCAGCTCGTCGCAGAACGCGATGATCCAGCTGCGCTTGATCATCGCGGTCAGGTCCTGGAAGTCGAAGTTCGTCACGCCGTACTTCTTCTTGTACAGCTCCATCTCGTCGGCGACCAGCTTCGGCGAGCGGGGGATCCAGGCCGTGGTCCACATGCCCGGATTGCTGCAGAAGGTGCACTGGTACGGGCAGCCCCAGGTCGCCAGGAGCGGCATCGAGCGGCCGATGTTGGCGCCGTTGATCTGGTGGCGGTCGATGTACTCCCGGATCGGGATCGAGTCCCAGTCGGGCAGGGGGATGTCGTCGACGGCGCGCTTGCGCGGGGACAGGCCGTTGTCGCGGAAGGCCCCGGAGGCGTCCAGGTAGGCGACTCCCTTGACCCCGCCCCACGGCTCTCCGCCAGACGCCCGCGCCCGCCAGGC
This sequence comes from Elusimicrobiota bacterium, assembly GCA_028869495.1. Lineage (GTDB taxonomy): Bacteria > Elusimicrobiota > Elusimicrobia > UBA1565 > UBA9628 > GWA2-66-18. The sequence continues at coordinate 3,279 of JAGWRY010000095.1, forward strand.
CGCGACGACGTCCAGGATCGTCTCGGTCCCCTCGCCGAGCACGACCAGGTCGACGGCGCTGGTGCGCAGGACGTTCTCGGCGACGGCCGTCCCGTGCTCCCCGCCCAGGACGAGCAGGGCGTCCGGGAAGCGCGCGCGGACCGCCGCGGCCAGGTCGCGCGTGATCGGCCACAGGGTGCTGAACATGCAGCTGAAGCCGATGATGTCCGCGTCGGCCGGGATGCGCTCCAGGATCTGCTCCCGCGTCAGCCCCTGGATCTTCATGCCGGCGCGGGACTCGTAGTCGGTGATCTGCGCGATGCCCTCGCCGACGGCGTCGATGACGCGGTACGGGAGGCCCGCGGCCTTGAGGACGCCCGCGATGTAGGCCACCCCCAGCGGGGGGTTCGGCGTCTGCATCTGGATCGAGGAGAACGTCTTGATGCCCGGGGGGGCGATCAGGACGACGCGCGGAGAGGCCATTCTCCATGATGGTAACATGACGATTCCGCTTTTACTAGGCCCCAGGGCGCCCGGACCGCCGGCCGTCCGGACTTTATAGTAAGATAGCCGCCGGATACCGGCGATGGGCGCTAACAAAAGGAAACCCTCCGCGCATTCGACGCGCTCCGACGCGGAGGCGTTCGCCCACAAAGCGATCACGCTCTGGCTGCCGATCCTCTATTTCCTGATCTCGTCGCTGTTCTTCCTGCGCACCTACGACTCGGCGCAGGTCAAGATCACGATGATGCAGATGGGCGGCCTGGGCCTGCTGACGCTGTGGCTGTGCCGTCTGACGCTGGCCGGGCGGCGCGCGTTCAGCAAGGAAGACCTCGTCTGCCTGTCGCCGTTCCTGGCCTACACGCTGGTCGGCATCCTGTCCTACCTGCACGCGCCGTACCACATGGCCAGCACGGACTTCTTCCTGCGCCACATGTTCTACATGAGCGTGGCGCTGATCGCGATCTACGAGTTCGATCAGGCCTCGGTCCAGCGCCTGTTCGACTGGCTGATCTGGGCGGCGTGGGTCGCGATCCTCTACGGCACCGTCCAGTTCGTCGACACGCGCTGGTTCCCTCCGGGGATCGGCAACGGCATCGATCCGTTCGTCTGGCGCGAGGCCTTCGGCCCGCGCGTGTTCTCGACCTACGGGAACCCGAACTTCTACGGCGACTTCCTCGTCATCGTCTTCCCGATCCTGCTCACGCAGTTCCTGAAGTCCCGGCGCTGGAGCTTGGTGCCCCTGATGGCCCTCCTGCTGATCAACCTGATCGGCACCCAGACGAAGGGGGCCTGGCTCGGCTTCGCGCTGGTCTGCGTCCTCTTCGGCGCCGTCGCGCTGATCTACTACAAGCAGTACACGGCCGCCTACCGCAACAAGATCCTGGGGGCCGCGGCCTTCGGCGCCCTCGCTCTTCTCGGCGTCACCTACAAGAACCTGGAGACGCACATCGTCTCGGTCAACTTCCGCGTGTTCACTTGGGAGGGGACCTGGGAGATGATCATGACCCAGCCGTGGATCGGCTCCGGCGTCGGGTCCTTCCCGCCCCTCTATCCGGCTTTCCGCCGCCCGCCGATCTTCCACATCGAGCGCAAGCACAACACGGAGACCGACCACGCCGAGGACGAGTACCTCGAGGAGATGTTCGACAACGGCATCCTCGGCTTCGGGGTCTTCCTGTGGCTGGTCTTCAGCACGCTGATCATCGGCTTCCGCTCGCTGGGGCAGATGACGAACTCGCTGTCCTTGAAGGACGGGCGCCCGCCGCCGCGCGCGCTGGACCTGACGGGTCTGCTCGTGTCCTTCTGCGGGATGCTCGGGCACAACTGCTTCGACGTCAGCATGCGCTTCGTCTCGTCCGGCGTCTATCTCGGACTGCTGACCGGGCTGATCGTCAACGTCTCGCGCGGGCGCGCGCTCTACGAGATGCACCCTCCCGCGCCGGCGCCCGACAAGGACGCCGTCGTCTCCGTCGAGCCGCCGCTGCGTCAGGTCCTCTCCGAGTTCCTGATCTGGCCGATGCGCTTGGCCGCGATCGGCGCGGTCCTCTACTTCGCGTTCGTCCGCAAGGACTGGTACTTCCACTTCCTGGCGCGCATGAACCCGGCCTCGATCGGGCTGATGGGCGGGATGTTCGGCGAGTTCTCGGCCCTGCTGGGCCCCTTGAGCCGCGCGGCCGCGTCGACCGGCGGCGAGCTGATCCAGTGGTGGGCCGCCTGGGGCGTCTTCGCCGGCTGCATGCTCGGCCTCGGCTACGCGGTGATCCGGCTGTGCTGGCTGTCGGAGAACCCGGTCGTGCCGATGCTGGTCCTCGCGATGCTCCAGCCGCTGTACCTGTTCTGGGGGTACTTCAAGGGCGACATCCACCACAACATCGGGATCTACTTCTCGAAGGAGCACAACTGGGACGCCGCGATCGCGAACTACCTGGTCGTGACCAAGCTGGATCCGAACTTCGTGATGGCGAAGTACTTCCTCGGCAACGTCTTCAACGACCGCTTCAACATGACGAAGACGTACATGCCGCAGTGGGGGGACAAGGACAACGTCCCGGAGGACGACTACGAGCGCGCGCTCTACTGGTACAACGAGGTGCGCCGGGAGGCGCCGAACTACGTCCAGATGCACCACCAGGTCGGCAACCTGCACATGCGCCGCGCGCAGTGGGCGATCGACAATCACCGTCCCGACGCCGAGGTCCAGAAGTATCTGAGCCTGGCCCTGACGCGCTTCCAGATGTATCAGGCGATCGACCCGGTCTTCGCCCCGAACTTCTTCCGGATGGGTCAGATCTACATGATGCGCAAGCAGTACGACATGGCGATCCAGACCTACGAGGACTACATCCAGGCCCCGTGGTGCGCGGTCGACCCGAAGCTGATGAAGAACGACTTCCTGCGCAACACCCTCCTCGCCTATCAGTACTACGTGCAGGAGACGCGGCCCGACGGGACGAAGGTCTGGGTCCACCGCCACGCGGTGCCCGAGCACCCGAACGAGGCGGCGCAGGCCTACACGAGCCTGGCCAACGCGCATTACCTCGCGGAGCTGGCGGAGGGCGGCAAGCCCGACGTCGAGAACCATCTGGTCTGGGCGGAGCGCTACTACAAGAAGGCCCTGGCCTTCGTGCCGAACTTCGATCAGGCGCACCGCAATCTCGAGGTCGTCTACCGGAAGGCGCAGGCCGAGGGCCGCCTGATCAAGCTGCCGCCGCCGGCGAAGATGCCCGGGCCGGGGGAGCCGCCGTTCACCGGCTATGAAGTCGGCCCGCCGAAGAAGAAGTAGCGCTCCCGCGCCCCGCGAGCCCGACTGGACGGCCTGGACGCCGACCGAGCGCGCCGCGCTCTGCTTCATCCTCCGCGAAGGGCGCATCCTGCTGATCCACAAGAAGCGCGGCCTCGGCGCCGGGAAGGTCAACGGGCCGGGAGGCCGCCTGGAGGCCGGCGAGAGCCCCGCCGACGCCGCGCGCCGCGAGACGCGCGAGGAGGTCGGTCTCGACCCGTACGGGCTCGAGGAAGCCGGCGAGCTGCGCTTCCAGTTCCTCGACGGCTACGCCCTGCACTGCACGGTGTTCACCGCGTCCGGGGCCGAGGGGACGCCGGTCGAGACGCCGGAGGCCGTCCCGTTCTGGGCCGAGACCTCGGCCGTGCCCTACGACGAGATGTGGACCGACGACCGCCACTGGATCCCGTGGATGCTCGCGCGCAGGCGCTTCCGCGGGCTGTTCCACTACGACGGCGACCGCATGCTCAGCGGCCGCGTCGAGCCGGCGGGCTGAGCGCGTGGAGCTGATCGCGGCCGGTGCGCCGGGCCTGGAGCCGCTGCTCGCGCGCGAGCTCGTCGGGCTCGGCCTGCGGCGGCCGGGCTTCTTCCTGGCCGAGGCGGGCGCGGGCGGCCGCGTCGCCTTCGAGGGCGACGCGCGCGCCCTGCGCCGCGCGAACCTGCTCCTGCGCACGGCCGAGCGGGTCTTCGTCCGCCTCGGCCGCTTCCCGGCGCCGGACTTCGCGGCCCTGCGCCGCGGCGCCGCAGGCCTGCCGTGGGAGCGCTTCCTCGCGCCCGGGAGGCCGGTCCGCGTGCGCGCCGACAGCCGCCGTTCGAAGCTCTATCACGAAGGAGCCGTCGCCGAGCGCCTCGCGGAGGGGATCGCCGATCGCCTCGGACGGCCGTCGCCGCTCGCGCGCGGCGCCGAGGCGCAGGGCGTCCTCGTCCGGCTCGAGGACGACGCCGCGTCGATCGAGCTCGACTCCTCGGGCGAGGGCCTCGATCGGCGGGGCTGGCGCCTGGCCTCGGCGAAGGCGCCGCTGAAAGAGACGCTGGCCGCCGCCCTGGTCCTCGCCTCGGGCTGGGACCGCCGCGCGACGCTCCTCGATCCGTTCTGCGGCTCGGGCACGATCGCGATCGAAGCCGCCCTGTGGGCCGCCGGCTTGCCGCCGGCGCGCGAGCGCCGCTACGCGTTCATGGACTGGCCGGGCTTCGACGCCGCGTCCTGGGAGCGCGAGCGCCGGGACGCGCGCGGCGCGCCCGCCGCGCCGTTCCCCCGGATCCTCGCCTCCGACCGCGACGAGGGCGCGGTCGCGGCCGCGCGCGCCAACGCCGCGCGC
>JAGWRY010000096.1 GCA_028869495.1 Elusimicrobiota bacterium
CGCGCGCGACGCGTCCAGCGCGGCGCCGGCGGCCGGCCAGCGGCGGGCGAGCGGCGCCTGGAACGGCAGGACGACGGACAGCGCGAGCCAGGCCAGCGCCGCCGCCTTGCCCGCGCCGAGCGCCAGGCCCGCGACGCGGTCCGGGACGTTGCGCTCCTTGCCCGGCACGAGCGCGTCGATCAGCGCGCGCGAGCCCAGCCCCGCCGCGACGAGCAGGACCGGCATCAGCAGGGCGGCCAGCCCGACGGCGGTCGCGTGCGGGGGCCAGCCCTCGCGGGCGGCCAGCGGGGGCGCGGCCCGCGCGGCCAGCGGCTTCGAGAGGAAGTACGCGGCCGCCAGGCCGATCCAGTGCGAGATCTGGCGGATCGCGCCGGTGAAGAAGCCGAGCGCGCCGAAGAGGGCCAGTCCCGCCAGGATCCAGAGGTCGAGGCTCATCGCGGACGACAGTATGCCAATTTTCCGCTTGCCGAAAGCCGGGTTTCGGCGTAGAATCAGGGCACCCCATGAAAACCGCGATCCGACGGGCCGCCTGGAGCCTCGCCGCCGTCTCATGCCTCTTCGCCGCGCGCCGCGCCGCCGCCGGAGAGGTCGCCGCGGTCCGCCTCGAGGACTCCGCCGTCGCGCTGTCCGGGCCGGCCTCGGCCGCGGCCGGCGCGGATCAGGCGCCGGCGCCGACGCTCTCCGCGTCGCCGGCCCTCTCGCCCGCTCCCGCGCCGGCCCCGCTCGCGGCGGGCCCCGCGCAGATCGTCATCATCCGCCACGCCGAGAAGCCCGCTCAGGGCAGCGACCTGAGCCCGCGCGGCTACCAGCGCGCGCAGGCCCTCGTCGGCCTCTTCAAGACCGACCCGGACCTGACCCGCTACGGGGCGCCGGCCGCGATCTACGCGCAGAAGCCGACCCAGGACGGCACGCAGATCCGGCCGCTGGAGACCGTCCAGCCCCTGGCCGAGAGCCTGGGCCTGACCGTGAACACGGACTTCCGCAAGCCCGACGCCGAGGGCCTGGCCCGGACGATCCTGAGCGATCCGTCCCTGCGCGGGAAGATGGTCCTGATCAGCTGGGAGCACCACATGATCCCCGCGATCGCCCGGGCTCTGGGCCTGACGGACGCGCCCGACGCCTGGCCCGACGCGGCCTTCGACCGCCTGTGGATCATCGACTTCGACGGCGGGCGCCCCGTCGCCTTCCGGAACCTTCCCCAGCGTCTCCTGCCGGGCGACTCGGCGCAGTAGCCTGCGCGCCGGCCGGGGCGGCTGACATGGAGCCGATGGGCGCGGGGGACCTCGACAAATGGGCGGCGGTCGCCGCGCGCCTGGCGCAGCTCGGCGCGCGCCCGGCCGATCTCGAGGAGAGCTTCGCGCGCTCCGGCGGCGCGGGCGGGCAGAACGTCAACAAGGTCGAGACGGCCGTCCTCCTCGTCCACCGGCCGACCGGGATCTCGGTGCGCTGCACGGAGTCGCGCTCGCAGGGGACCAACCGCTACCTCGCGCGCGTGCGCCTGGCCGAGCGCCTGGAGTCGCGCGAGCGGGAGCGGGCCGCGCGCGAGCGGCACGAGCGCGAGAGCCTCTTCCGGCGGACGCGCGGCCGCCCGCGCAAGGCCAAGGAGCGCATGCTGCGCGACAAGCGCCGGCGCGCCGGCCTGAAGGGGACGCGCGGGCGCGTGCGTTCCGACGAGTGAGCGCGTGACCGAGCGCGGGCGCGCGAACGCCGCGCTGGCCGCCGTCTGCGTCGCCTGGGGCACGACCTACCTCGCGATCAAGACCGGCGTGCGCGAGGTCCCGCCCG
>JAGWRY010000097.1 GCA_028869495.1 Elusimicrobiota bacterium
CCGGCCCGGTGGCGACGTCGAGCACCCGCCAGCCGCGGCGGATGCCGGCGAAGGCGGCGAAGCGCTCGGACGCCGGCCCGAAGAGGGCGGCCGACAGGGCGTCGTAGCGCGGGGCGGCCGCGCTCCAGCTCTCGCGCGACTCGGCGGTGTAGGCGTCGGGGTCGAACTCGTCCTTCTTCACGCCCGCATTATAGACGATTTCGCGGCGGGCGTCCGCAGGCGGGCCGCAAGGCCCAGGCCGGCCGGGGCCGGGCGGCCCTCGCGCGCGGGGGCGGTCTCGGGTATCCTGCCCTCATGAAGAGAATCCTGCTCGTCTCGCTCCTGGCCGCCGCCGTCCCGGCCTCCGCCCAGGTCGTCTCGCTCGACGGCGCGGCCGCGTCCGCGCAGGCCGCCGCCGCGCGCTCGCGCGCGCTGGCCTCGCGCCTGGCCCCCGCGCGGGTCGACGCGACGCTGGTCCGGACGGTCTCCGGGCGCCTGATGACGGACGGCGAGCAGATCGAGACGCGCGAGGGCGTGCAGGACGTCTACTCGCGCTACGGGGTCGTCGACGGGCCGAACCGGATCAAGAACCTCCGGGTCGGCGTCGTCGAGCAGCCCGATCCGGCCGACCTCGGCGACGGGTCCGGCCGGCCGCAGGCCCGCGACCTGGTCATGCGGCGGATCTTCTCCAGCCTCGAGGCGCGCTCCGAGGAGTGGACGCTCAAGGGCGACGGCTCCGGCCGCGTCGACGTCTGGACCTGGACGGTCTCGCTCGACGGCTGGCTGATCGCGGTGCGCCACGACATCGTGCTGGTCGGGCGCCGCGACGACGGCACCTACGGGCCGCTCCCCCAGCAGGCCTGGGGCTACCGCCTGCCGCCGTCGGACCGCTACGTGCGCGTGCGCTGGAACCGCCTGGCCCAGCAGCTGCTGACGATGGGCCGCGTGACGCGCGTCTAGCTAGAGCTCGGCCGCCAGCTCGTAGGCCTGGCCGACGAGGTCCTCGTCCTTGAGGTTCTTCTCGTCGTCGCTCCAGCGCCGGCTGGCTTCGATGCGCGCGCGGATCTCGCCGGCGTAGGGCGAGGCGCGGCGGAGCTTCAGGAAGGCGTCGAGCACGCGCGGGCGGCGCAGGGCCTTCGCCGCGTGGCCGCACAGGATCGGGTGCGTGCCCTCCCAGATCTCGTTGACGATCGCGTCGTCGGCGAGGCGGTTCAGCGGGGAGAAGTCGTCGAGGATGCCGTGCCCGCCGACGAGGAGCTGGGCCTCGCGAATCAGGAATGTCGCCCTCTTGGAGACCTCGACCTTCAGCAGCGGCACCAGGGCCTCGGCCTCGGGCGCGCCCGCGGCGACGGCGTCGACGCCCGCGTAGAACGCCCTCAGCATCCCGCGCCGCGTCAGGCGCATGCGCTTGAGGCGCGCGGCGACGGAGGGCATGTCCTTGATCGCGCGGCCGTAGGCGACGCGCCAGGCGGCGAAGGTCTCGGCCTCCAGCAGCGCGCGCGACGCGAAGCCCAGCGCGGCGCCCGCGACGTGCAGGCGCGAGACCGACAGGATCTCGTCGACGAGGAGGACCAGGCCCTCGCGCGCCCGGCCGATCAGTTCGGCGCGCGCGCCCTCGTACTCGACCTCGACGGTCGCCTTGCCGCGCGTGCCGCCGATCTCCTTCTTGCGCAGGATCCGGTGGCCGTTCGGGCGGCCGTCGGCAAGGCGCCGCGCGACGAGGAACAGGCCGACGTGGGGCGTCCCCTCGACCTTGGCGGTCGTCACCCAGAGCTCGCCCGGGTTCGAGCAGAACCACTTGGTCCCGGTCAGGCGCCAGGCGTCGCCGTCCGGGACGGCGACGGTCTCGTTGGCCGAAACATTGGATCCCCCTTGCCGCTCGGTGACGAACTGCCCGCCGGTCAGCGCCCAGTCCGGGTCGTCGGAGCGCAGTTTGGGCAGCCAGGCCTTCTGGGCGGGGGTGCCGCGCGTCTCGAGCAGGCCGATCAGCCCCTCGGTCATCGCGAGCGGGCAGGTGATGCCGCCCTCGCCCGCGTAGTTCGACAGCACGGCCAGAGTCATCCGCTCGTGCAGGGACAGGCCCGGGCGGCCGTACATCGCGCGCGCGAGCAGGCGGCGCGCCTCGAGCTGCTCCGGGCAGTACTCGATCGCGGGCACGCGCGCGCCGCCGAGCTCGGCCGTGCCGAGCCTGGGGAGCTTGCCGGTCTTGTGCGCGGCCTCGATCAGGCCGCCGAGGCGCCCGCCGACCAGGCCGCCGAACTCGCGCAGGGCCGGGATCGACGGGCCGCCGCAGGAGAGGCGCGCCTCGGCCTCGTCGCGCAGGTCCGCGTCGGCCTCCCAGAAGTTGAGCCCGCGGGTGCCCGCGTAGCCCGGCAGGACGGCGTTCTCGTCGGTCTCGGTCGCCATGTGCGCAGGATAGGAAATCGCGGCCGCGCGCGCCAGGACTTCAGGCCTTCAGCGAGCCGAGGTCGAGGCGGCGCAGGCGCGGCGAGACGGCGGCCGCGAAGGCGACGGTCGCCAGGGTCAGCGCGCCGCCGAAGACGACGGAGGGGACCGTCCCGAGGAACTTGGCCGCGACGCCCGACTCGAAGGCGCCGAGCTCGTTGGAGACGCCGATGAAGATCGCGTTGACGGAGGCGACGCGCCCGCGCATCCGGTCGGGCGAGGCGAGCTGGACGATCGCGCTCCGGATGACCATGCTGACGCTGTCGAGGCCGCCGGCCAGCGCGAGCAGGGCCATGGACAGGATCATGTCGCGCGACAGCGCGAAGGCGATCATGCACAGGCCGAAGCCGGTGACGACCCAGAGCAAGGTCCGCCCGGCGCCGCGGTCCGCCGGGCGGCGGATCATCAGCGCGCTGCCGATCAGCGCGCCGGCCGACGGCGCGGCCTGCAGGAGGCCGAGCCCGACGGCGCCGACCTTCAGGATCTCGCCGGCGAAGATGGGCAGGATCGCCTCGACCCCGCCGAAGAGGACCGCGAACATGTCGAGCGCGAGCGCCGCCAGCAGGACGTCGTGCGCGAGCACGTGACGCAGGCCCGAGGTCACGCGGTCGAAGCCGCGCTCGCCCGAGGAGCGGGCCGGCGCGGGGCGAAAGGCGACGGCGGACGCGCACAGGAGGGCGCCGACGAGGAGCGCCGCGTCGACGGCGTACGGCGTCGCCGGGCCGCGCCAGGCGAAGAGGACGCCGCCGACGGCGGGGCCGAACACCGACGCGGTCTGGAACGCCGACGTGATCCAGGCCGAGGAGACCGCCAGCGACTCGCGCGGGATCATCTGCGGCACGATCGCGTACAGCGAGGGCTGGGAGAAGCCGCGCGCGCAGCCCGCGACGAAGGCCGCCGCGTAGATCCAGAACAGCTGGGCGTGCGGGGGGACCTTCGTCGCCGGCAGCGAGACCGTCAGCAGGATCGCGGCCGAGACGAGCACCCCGCGGATCACGTTCTTGTAGACCTTCAGCGGGTCGCGGCGGTCGACGAGGTCGCCGGCGAAGAGCGCCAAAGACAGCGCCGGCGCCGCCTCGACCAGCCCGATCAGCCCGAGGTGGAGCGGGTCGCGCGTCAGGCGGTAGACCTGCCAGGCCATGACCAAAGTCTGGATCTGCGCGGCGAAAGAGAGCAGGAAGCGCGCGGCGGTCAGCCGGCGGAAGTCGCGCGACGACCAGGCCGACGGCGGCGAGGCGCTCATGGCGGGCGCGGACTCTACCATTTTCGTCCTCGGCCCGGCTTGCGGCCCGGCGGGGCATTTGCTTCAATGGCGCCATGAACCTGATCCCCCAAGTCATCGAGCGCGCCACGCAGGGCTCCGTCATCGGCTACGACATCTACTCGCGGCTCCTGAAGGACCGCATCATCTTCGTCGGCGGCTACGAGGGCGAGTTCACGACCGACTCGGCCAACACCTTGATCGCCCAGCTGCTCTACCTGGACTCCGACGACAACACGAAGGACATCAACCTCTACATCAACTCCCCCGGCGGCATGGTGACGGCGGGCCTCGCGGTCTACGACACGATGCAGTTCATCAAGTCGCCGATCACGACGATCTGCATGGGCATGGCGATGAGCTTCGGCGCGGTCATCCTCGCCGCCGGCTCCAAGGGCAAGCGCTACGCGCTCCCGAACGCCCGCATCATGATCCACCAGCCGCTGGTCGGCGGCATCTCCGGCCAGGCGACCGACATCCTCGTCGAGGCCAAGGAGATGGCCCACACCCGCAAGACCCTCGAGGAGATCATGGCCAAGCACACCGGCCAGGCCTTCGAGAAGATCAACCGCGACATGGAGCGCAACAACTACATGTCCGCCGACGAAGCCAAGGCCTACGGCATCATCGACGAGGTGATCACCGGCGCGAAGGCCGCGGCCTTGAACGGCGTCCCGGTCGGCAAGAAGTAAGCCCCCGGCGCTCCGGAACGCGCGGCCCGGCTCGAGAGAGCCGGGCCGCTTCGTTTTTCAGGGCGGCATACCGCGCCGCTAACGATAATCACTAGCTCCGGTGCTAGTTCGGCCCCGAACGGCTCGACGCTTGGTGACGCTTTCGGTTTCCTGCGCCATCGGTTCGTTTGAAGAGACCGATGGGACAGGGAGATGGTGACGCCGGCGTCAGTCGACTCATTTTGTCGGGATTGAAGCGCGGCGGCGTCCATGCGGGAGGAACTCCCAATTGTCCTCGAAGACATCTCCGGGTGTTTTGATCCGGTACTTGCCGTCTCTCGTCCCGATCCGGAAAATTCTCATTTCGGTGTCTTTGTGCTCGCCGGGACTGGCACGCCAGAGGGCGTGTTCGGCCTTCACGTAAGCCGCGACGGTTTTGCTCGGCACTATGAAAAAACGCGGCGATTTCGTTTTTGAGCCGACTTTGGGATCGGGGATGCTGACAAAACAGTACCACAGTTTTCCGTCCCTGAGATTTTCGTGCTTCTTCTTCATGATCCAGGTTCCGACGGTTTCCCCGAATAATTCTGATTTTGCGTTCTTGTCGGTTTTGCGACGGTCAAGATGTGTTTTAACTTCGAGTTTGTAGAGCTTTTTGTCTTTAGAGCACAGGATATCCACGCCTTTTGTATTTCCGAGAGTCATGTTCGCATCGTAGTCATTCAAAGCGAGCTTGGAGAGCACCGCAAACTCGCCAGCTAACGAAACATTATTTGCGTTCGTCGGCTTGCGGCTCATACAGCGTTCCTCCTGCGGATTGCGTATTATCGGATGCCGACGATGAACGTTAATTGGCCTAGAGCCGTCAGGACCGCGACGAGCGCGAGCACCCGGCGCTTGCGCGCGGCGCGGCGGGCGTTCAGGGCGATCTCGGCGACGAGGTCCTCGTAGTAGGGCGTCGTGCTGACGCCGCCGCCCAGGTAGCGGTCGAGCTTGAGCACGAGCTCGCCGTAGGCGTACTTGATCGCGTCGTGCGGGGAGATCAGGCGGTCGTCGCCGCTCGCGCGGGCGGGCGCGGGGTCGAGGAGCGGGACGCGGCGCGGCTTGTGCGGGAAGGGGAGGAGGGCCAGGACGCCGGCGGCGGCCGACAGCGCGAGCAGGGCGCGCGCGGGCTCGGGGGCGCGGGCGAGCTCGACGGCGCAGAGGGCGGCCAGGGCCGCGCACTTCCACTCGGCGCGCTCGGCCTCGTCGCGCACGCCCTCGAGGATCAGCCACAGGCGCCGCTCGGGCTCCGGGGTCAGGTGCGAGGAGACGCTCATCTCTTGGCGACGGGACGCGCCTGGGCGGCGCGCAGGGCGTCGGCGGCCGCGACGGGGTCGACGACCAGGAAGGTCTGGCTGAGCGGGACGTCGGGCGGGAGCGTGCTGATGTCCATCGGCGCGGCGCTCGAGCGCAGGGCGTCCTTGATGCGCAGGGCCGCCGCGACGGGGCCCGGGGCCGGGTCGTAGTCGGCGGCCTGCTTGAGGAGCGCGACGATCCCGTTCAGCGCGGGGGTCGCCATCGAGGTGCCGCTCATCGTCCCGTAGCCGCCGCCGGGCAGAGTCGAGCGGATGTTCTGCCCCGGCGTCATGAAGACGTCCTTGATCACGTACTTCATCCTCCGCGGGTCGTAGTTCAGGCCGAACGACGAGTAGTCGGACATGCGCCCGTCGACGTTCAGGCTGCCGGCGGTCAGCGCGCCGGGGGCGTCGGACGGGCTCTCGACGCTCTGGTCGCCGCGCTCGTTGCCGGCGGCGACCGCGAAGATGATCCCCTGCCGCGCGTAATGATCGACGACGCGGGCCAGCGGGTCGCTGGGCGGAGCCTGGCCGCCGAGGCTCAGGTTGATGATCTGGTTGCCGTCGGCGACGGCCTTGCGGATCGCGGCGATGATGATGCCGTCGTCGTCCTGGGCGAGCTTCGGGTTGGCGGTCGAGCCGTCGTCGTTGACGAGCGCCGCGTAGCTGCGGATCTGAGCGTCGGGGGCCAGCGCGTGGATGATGCCCGCCACATGCGTGCCGTGCGGGCCGACGGCGGCCGCGCCGCGGTCGGTCGTGAAGTTCTGCCGGCTCTTGACCGCGCCGTCGAGCTCCGGGTGCGGCGCGACGCCCTGGTCGACGATCGCGACCTTGACGCCCCGGCCGGTCAGGCCCTGCCGCCACAGGTTCTGCACGCCGAGGCGCCAGACGAGCTCTCCCATCGGGAAGGACTCGATCAGGTTCCTCTGCTGGTCGGGCGTCAGCGGGCGGCCGTTGACGCGGTCGAGGGCGCTGAGCACCGCGGGCAGGCTGGAGGAGAGCGAGACCGGCGCGGGCCTCGCCGCGGCCGCCTTCGCCGGCGGCGCCTTGGCCGCGCCGTCCGGCGGCGGCGGGACCAGGACCTTGTCGGTCTCGTAGCGCTGGGTCCCGACCTGCCGCAGGGCCGCCAGCGCCCGCTCGTCCTGGCCGCGGACGGCGGCGTCGGCGCGCGCGGACGGCGTCTTCAGGTCCGCCTCGAGCAGGCCCCGGTACTTGGCGAGCGTCCTGCCGACGTCCGGGTACGGGCGCAGGGCCAGCGCCTTCTCGCCGGGCTTGACCGGCGCGGCGAGGAAGGCGTCGACGAGGCGGATCTCGTCGGCGGCGACGTCCGGCGCCTGGTGCGAGAAGGCCTGGGCGTACGCGTCGTCGAAGCGCGCGAGGGCCTCGGCCAGGCGTTCGTCGCTCAGGCGCGCGAGCGCGCCCGGGTCCGTCACGTAGAAGCGGTAGAGCATCAGGCCCGGGTAGGTCGCCGAGCCGTCGGGGTTGAGCAGGGACTTGCCGTCGAACTCCGGCGGCAGGCCCCAGCGCGCGAGCGTCGCCCCGGCGGACTTCGGGTCGAAGCGCGCGACCGCGGCGAAGTCGGCCAGGCCGTCCAGGATCCGGCCGAGCTTGGACGCCTCGACCGGCTCCTGCGCGACGGCGTAGTCGAGGCGCCCTCCGATCCAGACGAAGCCCGCGTTCTTGAGGAGGGCGGCCGGGACCCGGCGCGCGTCCTTCGCGTCGCGGCGCGACAGCGCGCCGTCGGCGGCGGCCTTCCAGCCCAGGCCCGCGAGCTCGCCTTGGAAGGCGGCGGAGACCGTCACGGGTCCGGCGGGCGGGACGCCCGCCGCGCGGGCGCGCGCGCCGGCGAGCAGGGAAACGAGAAGGAGCGGCAGGAGAAGGGGTTTCATGGGGGGCTCCTCGCCGTCGACGCGATAGGGTAGCCCCGGACGGAGTTTTCTGTCAAGGGCTTGCTGAAAATGAGCAGTCGAAACAGGGGATTGACAATTTTGGAGCCTGTTGCTATAATCTGGCAGTCGCATCAAACGACTGCTAATATAAGGACGAGAACGCGTCCGAATCCATGAGACAGCTGAAGCCCGAGGTCGTCGAACAGCGCAAGCGCCACCTCCTCCAGTGGATCGTCCACTACTACATCCGCACGTCCAAGCCCGTCTCGTCGGGCCTGATCGCGGAGGAGGCGGGCCTCGACCTGTCGAGCGCGACGATCCGCAACATCCTGACTGAGCTCGAGAACGAGGGCTACCTCGCCCAGCCGCACACCTCGGCCGGCCGCGAGCCGACCGACAAGGGCTACCGCTTCTTCGTCGACTACCTGTCCGACGTCCAGCGCCTGGCCGCAGGCGAGCGCGAGCGCATCGAGGAGCAGTACCGCCGGCGCATCGGGGAGCTCGACACCTTGCTGGTCGAGACGTCGCGCCTGCTGTCGCGGGTGTCCCAGAACGCGGGCGTCGTCCTGTCGCCGACCGCCAAGAAGCAGAGCGTCAAGCGCCTGGAGCTGATCGGCCTGGGCGGGCGCAACGTCCTGTGCGTCGTCGCGACCGACGCGGGCCTGGTCCGCCACTGGCCGATGGCCCTGGCCTTCACGCCGACGCCGCGCCAGCTGACGGCGCTGAACAACTTCCTCAACGAACAGGTCAAGGGCGTGCCGGTCGAGCGCGTGAAGGCGCAGGTGACGGCCAAGCTCGGCGAGATCGAGCGCGAGTTCCGCGAGTTCGCGGACCTGGCCGGCGAGCTCGCGCGCGAGGTCGGCGCGATCGTCTCGCCCGAGTCGCTCTACATCGAGGGCGCCGACAACATCCTGTCGCAGGCCGAGCAGTTCGGCGACATCAAGGAAGTCCAGTCGCTGATGCGCGTGATCGGCGAGAAGGAGCGCCTGGCCGAGGTCCTCGAGCGCGAGATCCGCGAGTCGGGGACCGAGAACCTGCCCGCGCGCGTGCGCGTGCGCATCGGCGAGGAGGCGGGCCTGCCGGAGCTGAAGGCGGCCAGCCTGGTCACCCACGTCTACCGGCACGGCGACCGCGTCGTCGGGGTGCTGGGGATCCTCGGCTCCAAGCGCATGGAGTACTCGCGCATGATGGGCCTGGTCGACTACGTCGGCCGGCTCGTCGAGGCGCGCCTCAGCGAATGGGACGAGGAGGAGGGGCGATGAGCGACGACGCGAAGACCCCCGAGGCGGCGCCCGAGACCGCGAAGGCCGACGCGCGGGCCGCGGCCGAACCCGACTACTACGGCCAGCTGCTGCGGCTGAAGGCCGAGTTCGAGAACTACCGCAAGCGCGTGGACCGCGAGAAGCCGGAGTGGGCGAAGATGGGCCGGGCCGGGGTGCTGGCCAAGCTCCTGCCCCTGCACGACCTGCTCCAGCACGCGCATCAGGAGGTCCTCGCCGGGCACGCGGACTCGCCGCTGGCCAAGGGCATGGACGCGATCTTCCGCGAGTTCGAGAAGATCTTCAAAGAGGAAGGCGTGACGCGGGTGGACCCGGCCGGCAAGGCCTTCGACCCGAACTACCACGAGGCCTTCGGCTTCGCGGACAAGCCGGGCGTCGAGGAGGGCGCGGTGGCCGAGACATTGCAGTCCGGCTTCCTGCTCGGCGACAAGGTCCTGCGCACCGCGAAGGTCCGCCTGCAGAAGAAGAGTTAACAAAGGGGTCAGGCACGGATTTAACAAAACGAGCCGGAAATAATTTGGAGGGTATATGAGCAAGATCATCGGAATCGACCTGGGAACTTCGAACACCGCCGCGGCGGTGATGGAGGGCGGCAAGCCCACCATCATCCCGTCGGCCGAAGGGACGAGCATCGGGGGCAAGGCCTTCCCGTCGTACGTCGCCTTCGCCAAGGACGGGCAGCTGCTCGTCGGCGAGCCGGCGCGGCGCCAGGCCGTCGCCAACCCCGAGGGCACCTTCATGGCCTTCAAGCGCAAGATGGGCACGGACTTCAAGTTCAAGTCCCCGGACGGCAAGGAGTACACGCCGCAGCAGCTGTCGGCGTTCCTCCTGCAGAAGGTCAAGCGCGACGCGGAGGCCTTCCTCGGCGACAAGGTCGAAAAGGCGGTCATCACCGTCCCCGCCTACTTCAACGACAACCAGCGCCAGGCGACGAAGGACGCGGGCACCATCGCGGGCCTGGAGGTCGTGCGCATCGTCAACGAGCCGACCGCGGCCTGCCTCGCCTACGGCATCGACAAGAAGGGCAAGGACGAGAAGATCATGGTCTTCGACCTGGGCGGCGGCACGCTCGACGTCACGATCATGGACTTCGGCGGCGGCGTCTTCGAGGTCGTCTCGACCTCCGGCGACACCCAGCTCGGCGGCACCGACATGGACAACGCGCTGCTCGACTTCGTGACGGCCGAGTTCAAGAAGGAGACCGGCGCCGACGTGCGCAAGGACCCGATGGCGGTCCAGCGCGTGCGCGAGGCCGTCGAGAAGGCGAAGATCGAGCTGTCGACGACTTTCGAGACCGACCTGAACCTGCCGTACCTGACGGCCGTCGACAACGCGCCGAAGCACCTGGCGATGAAGCTGACCCGCGCGAAGCTCGAGTCGCTGGTGGAGCCGATCGTCAAGCGCTGCAAGGCCTCGATCGAGCAGGCGCTGACCGACGCGAAGCTGAAGGCGTCCGACGTCACGAAGATCATCCTGGTCGGCGGCCCGACGCGCATGCCGATCGTGCAGAAGTTCGTCGAGGACTACGTCGGCAAGAAGGTCGAGCGCGGCGTCGACCCGATGGAGTGCGTCGCCTCCGGCGCGGCCGTGCAGGCCGCGGTCCTGACCGGCGAGGTCAAGGACGTGCTGCTCCTCGACGTGACCCCGCTGACGCTGGGCATCGAGACCCTGGGCGGCGTGCTGACGCCGCTGATCGAGCGCAACACGACGATCCCGGTCGAGAAGTCGCAGGTGTTCTCGACCGCCGCGGACAACCAGCCCGCGGTCACCGTCCACGTCCTCCAGGGCGAGCGCCCGAAGGCCGCGGACAACGTCAGCCTCGGCAAGTTCGACCTCGACGGCATCCCGCCGGCGCCGCGCGGCACCCCGCAGATCAAGGTGTCGTTCTCGATCGACGCCAACGGCATCCTGAGCGTCAAGGCCGAGGACCTGGGCACGAAGAAGGCCCAGCACATCACGATCAGCGCGTCGAGCAAGCTCGACAAGTCCGAGATCGAGAAGTACGTCAAGCAGGCCGAGCAGTTCGCCGAGGAGGACAAGAAGTTCAAGGAGAAGGTCGCGGCCAAGAACGAGGCCGACACGCTCCTGTTCTCCGCGGAGAAGGCGCTCAAGGAGCACGGCGACAAGGTCTCGGCCGAGGACCGGCAGAACATCGACCGCGGCGTCTCGGAGCTCAAAGAAGCGCTGAAGGGCGACGACGTCGACGCGATCAACAAGGCCAAGGAGACCCTGCTCAAGGCGTCGCACAAGCTCGCCGAGGAGATGTACAAGTCCGAGCAGGCGAAGGCCGGCGCGGGCGCGGATGCGGCCGGCGCCAAGCCGTCCGGCGACGGCGTCGTGGACGCCGAGGTCGTGGACGACGACAAGGATCCCAAGTAGGCCCGCGGGAGCGGTCCGGGTGAGGACGAATGGCTGAGGACTACTACTCGCTTCTGGGCGTCGCGCGCAACGCGACCGACGCGGAGATCAAGTCCGCGTACCGGAAGCTGGCCATGAAGTACCACCCGGACCGCAACCCCGGGAACAAGGACGCCGAGGAGAAGTTCAAGAAGATCGGCGCGGCCTACGAGGCCCTGTCCGACGCGCAGAAGCGCAAGCTCTACGACCAGTTCGGCGAGGCCGGCGTCAACGCCGGCGCCGCCGGCGGCTTCGGCGGCGGGCCCGGAGGCTTCCAAGGCTTCGGCGGCGGGGCGGCCGGCTTCGGGCCGGGCGTCGACATCAACGACATCTTCGGCGACGTCTTCGAGAGCTTCTTCGGCGGCCAGGCCGGCGGCGGCGGCGGCGGCCGCGGGCGCCGCGCGCACGGCGCCGACCTGAAGTACGAGGTCGAGATCGCGCTCGAGGACGCCTTCCGCGGGAGCACCCTCCCGCTGAAGTTCCCGCGCGCGCAGGCCTGCGAGACCTGCAAGGGCTCCGGCGCCAAGCCGGGCACGAAGCTCCGACGCTGCGCGCAGTGCCGCGGCTCGGGGCGGGTCCAGGTCTCGCAGGGCTTCTTCTCGATGACGCAGACCTGCCCGCGCTGCGGCGGCGAGGGGCAGTCGCCCGAGGAGCCGTGCCGCGACTGCCGCGGCCAGGGGCGCGTGCGCCGCGAGACGGAGATGAAGGTCAAGATCCCGCCGGGCATCTACGACGGCGCGACCCTGCGCATCTCCGGCGAGGGCGAGGCCGCGCCGCACGGCGGATCCCCGGGCGACCTCTACGTCCACATCAAGGTCCGCCCGGACCCGCGCTTCGAGCGCCGCGAGGACGACCTGCACGTCGCGGGCGCCGTCGACATCGCGACCGCGGCGCTCGGCGGCCTCGTCGAGGTCCCGACGCTCGACGGCGAGCCGGTCAAGGTCAAGGTCCCGGCCGGCGTCCAGGGCGGCGCGACCTTCCGCGTGCGCGAGAAGGGGATGCCGAAGCTCCACGGCCGCGGCCGCGGCGACCTGCTGGTGACCGTCCGCGTCGAGGTCCCGCGCGAGCTGACCGCGCGCCAGCGCGAGCTCCTCGAGGAGCTGCGCGCGAGCCTGGCCGGCGAGCCGCACGCCGCGAAGTCCGAGGGCGGCGGCGTCTTCCGCAAGATCTTCGGCGGGGATTGATCCCCCGCCCGCCGGCCTCCGTTTTCTGTAGAATCGGCGCATGCCCCAGTTCTTCGTCGCGCCCGAGGAAGTCCGCGCGAAGTCGTTCCGCCTGACGGGCCCCGAGGCCTTCCACGTGACGAAGGTCCTGCGCCTGGCGCCGGGCGCGGAGCTCGAGCTCTTCGACGGCAAGGGCGGGCGCTTTTCGGGCGTCATCGAGGCCGTCGATCCCGACGGCGGCGTGCGCGGCCGGCTGACGGCGACTCTGGCCGAGGGCGCGGAGCGCGCGGCCGCGCGCGTGCACCTGCACCTGGGCCTGCTGAAGGCCAGCCACTGGGACTACGCGCTCGAGAAGGCGGCCGAGCTCGGCGCGGCCTCGATCGAGCCCCTGCTCACCCCGCGCACGGTGGTCCTCCTGCACGAGGTCGAGCGCGCGCGGGCCAAGCGCGAGCGCTGGGCGCGCGTCGTGATGGCGGCGTCCAAGCAATGCGGGCGCGCGGAGCTGCCGCTCGTGCGCGAGCCGCGCCAGTTCCGCGACGCGCTCGCCGACTGCCGCGGCAAGGGCCCGGTCCTGCTCGCCTGGGAGGGCCGCCGGGGCGCGTCGGCCGCGCCGGTCCTGCGCGGGACGCTCGCGGAGG
>JAGWRY010000098.1 GCA_028869495.1 Elusimicrobiota bacterium
GGCCCGCGCCGAGGCCGCATGGGCATGAGGCGCGGCGGACGCGGAGGCCGGCCGTGAGCCCGGCCAAGACGGCGGGCGCCCCGCCTGCGGCGGCTGAGCCGGCGACGCTCTCCGGCATCCCGATCAAGCGGGAGTACGGGCCCGAGGACCTGGCCGGGCGCGACCTGGCGGCCGAGATCGGCCGGCCGGGGCAGTTCCCGTTCACGCGCGGCCTGAAGGGCTCCGGCTACCGCGTGAGCCCCTGGACGATGCGCATGTTCGCGGGGCACAAGACGGCCAAGGACACCAACGAGCGCTTCAAGTACCTGCTCGCGCACGGCGAGACCGGCCTGTCCACCGCCTTCGACCTGCCGACGCTGATGGGCCTGGACTCCGACGACCCGAAGGCGCTCGGCGAGGTCGGGCGCGAGGGCGTCGCCGTCGACAGCCTGGCCGACATGGAGGTCCTGTTCTCGGGCATCGAGCTCGCGAAGGTCTCGACCTCGATGACGATCAACCTCCCCGCGCCGGTGATCTTCGCGATGTACCTGGCCGTCGCCAAGAAGCAGGGCGTCCCCTTCAAGCGCATCCGCGGCACCTGCCAGACGGACATCTTGAAGGAGTACATCGCGCAGAACGAGTACCTGTACCCGCCGGAGCCGTCGATGCGCCTGGTCCTGGACCTCATCGAGTACTGCGTGAAGGAGGTCCCCCGCTTCTACCCGATCTCGATCTCCGGCTACCACATCCGCGAGGCCGGCGCCGACGCGGTCCAGGAGCTCGCGTTCACGCTCGGCGACGGGCGCGACTACGTCGAGCGCCTGGTCCGGCGGGGACTCGCCGTCGACGACTTCGCGTCCCAGCTCTCGTTCTTCTTCGACGTGCACAACGACTTCTTCGAGGAGATCGCCAAGCTCCGCGCCGCCAGATCGATCTGGGCGAAGCTGATGAGGGACGAGTTCGGCGCGAAGAAGCCGATCTCGTGGATGTTGCCGATGCACTGCCAGACGGCCGGGGTGTCCTTGACGGCCCAGCAGCCGCTCAACAACCTGGCCCGCGTCGCCTTCCAGGCGATGGCCGGCGTCCTCGGCGGCACGCAGAGCCTGCACACGAACTCCTTCGACGAGGCGCTGGCCCTCCCGACCGACGCGGCCGTGATGCTGGCCCTGCGCACCCAGCAGATCCTCGCCCTGGAGACCGGCGTGACCGACACGCCCGACCCCTTCGGCGGCTCGTACTACCTCGAGACCCTGACCGCCGAGGTCGAGAGACGCGCGACGGCGCTGATGCGCCGCATCAAGGAGCACGGCGGCGTCGTGCCGGCCCTCGAGAAGGGCTTCTTCCACCGCGAGATCGCCGAGACCGCCTACCGCCACGAGACCGAGCTGTCGGCCGGACGGCGGCGCATCGTCGGCGTCAACCTGCACGCCGGCGAGCACGTCAGCCCCCCGATCCTGAAGATCGACAGGGCCGTCGAGAAGGGTCAGGTCGCCTCGCTCAAGCGCCTGCGCCGCGAGCGCGACGGCGCGCGCGTCGAGGCCTGCTTGACGCGCCTGCGCGAGGCCGCGCGCGGCTCCGAGAACCTCCTGCCGCCGATCCTGGAGGCGGTCGAGGCCTACGCGACCGTCGGCGAAGTCACGATCGCGCTGAAGGACGTCTTCGGCGAGTACCCGGTGTTCGGCGGATGAACGTCGCGGTCGCCTCCGACGACGCGCGCTTCCGCGCCCAGCTGGCCGAGCTCCTCGCGGGACAGGGCCACCGCGTCCTGGCGATCGCGTCGCTGGCCCGTGTCCTCGACGAGGCGCGCGCCGCCAGGCCGACCCTGCTGGTTCTCGCGCAGAGCGGCGCGGACCCGGAGATGCCGACGCTCCTGCGGCGCCTGCGCGAGGCCCCGGAGCTGAGGCGCCTGCCGGTCCTCTGCGTGGACCCGAAGGCCGGCTCGGTCGAGGGCGTCTCGCTCCTCGACGCCGGCGCCGACGACGTGATCCACCGCCCGTTCCAGCCGCCGATCTTCCTGGCCCGCGTGCGCACCCTCCTGCGCCGCGTCGTCTGGGCCGGCGAGGCCCCCGAGGAGGTCGTCACGGTGCTCACCGGCGGTCCGGTCGAGCTGCGGCTCGTCTCGCGCCAGGTCCTGGTCGCCGGGAGGAGCGTCGAGCTGACGCGCCTGGAGTTCGACCTGCTGGCCTACCTGCTCAAGCACTCCGACCGCGCCTTCAAGCGCGAGGAGCTGCTGGCCGCCGTCTGGAACTATCCCGGCGGCGTCGAGACGCGCACCCTCGACAAGCACGTCGAGTCCCTGCGCCGCAAGCTGGGCCCGGCCGGGACGCTCCTGCAGACCGTCCACGGCGTCGGCTACCGCTTCACCCCCTCCCCCGCGCGGGCTTAGCCCGCGTCCCTCCGCCGCGTTCCGCCCCGACTCTTGCGC
This sequence comes from Elusimicrobiota bacterium, assembly GCA_028869495.1. Classification (GTDB taxonomy): domain Bacteria; phylum Elusimicrobiota; class Elusimicrobia; order UBA1565; family UBA9628; genus GWA2-66-18. Next base: position 2,405 of record JAGWRY010000098.1, read on the forward strand.
CCGCCGCGCGCGCCGGCGCGCGAATAAACACCGCTCAACGACACTGAACGGCACTTCGTCCGGCAAAATATAAATGCATATAGAGTCATATTGTTGTTTCTATTGTCATATTCTTACGGATATTGTGTGAAGTCTTTGCGAAATATATTTCTCAAACCCTGCGCCGAGACGCGGGGAGGCGCCGCGCTATTAGGATTAAACTTCACGTACGCGCGCGAGAAGAACACACCGCGCGCGAGAGGAGATAGAAGAGATGAAAAGAATCCTGACGGCCGCGGTCCTCCTGGGCCTGGCGACGAGCGCGAGGGCCGATGCGGGGCTGCGGACGCCATTCGGCGAGGTCGTGGTCCGCCGCTTGAAGATCGGGCAGACCTACTCGCTGTACAAGCTGGTGAACCTGCCGCTGCGCGTCGTCAACACCGGCGACGTGACCCAGAACCTGACGATCGAGACGATCCCGGCCGGCGCGAACAAAACGCGGCTCGGCTACGAGCCGATCCCGTCCCTCGACTGGGTCAAGGTCGCGCAGAGCAGCTTCACGCTGGCGCCGAACCGCGAGGCGGTCACCGACCTCATCATCTCGATCCCGAACGACCCGAAGCTTCTCGGGCGGCGCTTCGAGGCCGACGTCTGGAGCCACACCAGCTCCGCGCAGGGCGCCGTCGGAGTCGGCATCATCAGCCGCCTGCTCCTGCAGATCGACAGCACGCCGCCGACGCCGGACGAACTGAGGCAGAAGTTCGTCGACGAGCGCGTCGCCAACCTCGACTTCACCGTGCTGCCTAGCGAGACGGACCTCGGGCCCGTGCCGCTGAACAGGACGATCGACCTGCGCAAGGAGCGGCACGTGACGGTCAAACTGATCAACCCGAACGACCGCCCCCTTCACTTCCGCGTCCGTTCGATCCCGGTCTGGGAGAGCCTGATCACGCCGCCGCAGGGCTACGTCGCGGCGTTCGATCCGCATTGGCTCAAGCCCGACCGGGAGGTCGTGAAGGTCGACGCCGACAGCATCGGCTCCGTGAGCTTCACGCTGGACATCCCCGACGAGCCGCGCATCCGCGGGCTGAGGATGTACTTCATCGTGAGCTTCGACGTCCTGGAGCAGAAGATCCCGACGCACGTGTACTACCGCTTGAGGGCGACGATGCCCCCCGCCGACAAGACGTCCGGGAAGACGCGCTAAGCGGCAGAAATCCCAAGGAGACATCCGATGAACACTCAGACGAAGACGACGAAGCGGCGGTGGCTGGGAGCGGCGCTGCTGGCGACGGTGGGACTGGCGGGGACGGCGCACGCGACGAACCCGGCGGCGCTGAACATCGACGTGACGATCACCGCGTCGAAGTCGGTGTCGGTCAACGGGGTGGCGTCGAGCACGGACTCGTCGGTGAACTGGAGCGGCACGCCGAACCAGGCGTTCACGGGTTCGACGGTGACGGTGAAGAACGACTCGGGCGTGCTGAGCGA
>JAGWRY010000099.1 GCA_028869495.1 Elusimicrobiota bacterium
CCGCCGCGCCGCCGGACGCGTACAGCGAGTCGGGGGCGGGGGCGCGGATCCTCTTATAGACGGCCAGCAGGCGCGTCCGGAGCTCGGGATCGAGGCCGGCGCCCGGCGCGGCTCCCGGCGGCGGCGCGCGGTAGAAGCGCGCGTCCTGCGCGCGGCGCAGGAGGTTCGTCGCGGCCCCGAGGACGCCCAGGCTCGCCGCGCCGGAGTTCTCGTAGCCGCGCAGGGCGAGCGAGGCCGCGCCGTAGGCCTCCCAGGCCTCGCGCGCCGCCGGATCGGCCGGCGCGCCGACGACGGCTCCGTTCCAGGCGGGCCAGGACGAGACGGCGGACGCGGCGGCGGAGGCGGGGCCCGCGGCCGCCAGGAGCTGGGAGACGGTGTCCCAGCCGCCGTCGGGCCGCGTGCCGGGGGGCAGGGACGAAAGCTCGGTCAGGAACGGCGACGGCGCGTCGTCGGAGGAGGGCAGGGACGATTCGTCGACGGCCGTCGCGCCGGGCGCGGTCAGGGCCGCGGGGCCGAGCAGGACGTCGCGGCCGGCGACGCCGGCCGGCACGAAGACGGCGCTCCCGGCCGACGCCCAGGACGAGCCCGCGACCACGTACGGACCGGCCAGGATCCAGGGCGCGCCGCAGGCGCCGAGCGGCTGGATCAGGGACGGATCGAGCGCGCCGTCGCCCGGGACCAGGCCCGTCGGCTCGCTCCCCATCCGGCGCGCGATCTCGCGGCGCGCGGCCGCGCAGCGGTCGAGGGCGTCGCTCGGGCGAGGGGAGCCGGGATGGGCGTCCACGTACGGGAGGATCGGGTCTCCCGGGATGCGCGCGGCGATCTCGACGCGGCCGGCCGCGGCCCAGGCGCCGAGGACGTCCTTGGCCAGCGGCGTCGCCATCTCCGGGGTCAGCGCGACGGTCAGGCGCAGCTCCGGGCGCGCGCGGAGCAGGGCGTCGAAGACGCTCCACTGCTGGAAGTCCGGCGACGGCAGCCAGACCAGGGCCGTCGGCGCCGTCTGCGCGCGCGCGCCGGCGGCCAGGAGCGCGGCCGCCGCGGCCGCGGCGAGGACGCGCCTCACTGGACCGTCCTGACCGACACGCGCCGCCCCATCGGCCCGTCGGCCGTCGGCGCGCGCGGATCGACGCGCGGGGTCCCGTCGACGAGGAACAGGTACTCGTGGCGGCCCGGGAGCAGGGGCACGACGAGCGACCAGTTCGCCCCGGAGCGGGTCATCTTGAGGAGGCCGGGCTTCCAGGCGTTGAAATCGCCGACGAGCTCGACCGACTTCGCCCGAGGGGCGCGCAGGCGGAACTCCGACGGCTCGAGCTTCGGGAGCGGCTCGTCGGAGACCGGGCCCTCGCGCGGCGTGAACGACGGGTGCGTCGGGCGCAGCGGGGCGGGCTCCCAGCCGCTGGCGAAGCGGGCGTAGGAGCGCAGGGCCGTCAGCCAGTCGACGGACGGGACGCTGACGAGGGCCAGGACGACGATCACGAGGCCCCAGAACGTCCAGCGGTTGCGCCAGTTCACGCCGCGATTCTACAAAAAACGGAGCCGGGCCCCGGGTTGTCGCGCCTCCTTGACGGCCCGCCGGGGACATGGTAGCATCCGGCCATGGACACGAAAATGGACGCGAAACCACACTCTAAGCCGTCCGTCCCCGCCGTCAAGCCCGCCGAGCGCATCGAGGCCCACGAGGAGAATCCCTGGCGTCAGGCCATGGAGCAGCTCGACCGCGCCGGCAAGGCCATGAAGCTCGAACCCTTCGCCCTGGAGCGCCTGCGCCACCCGAAGCGCATCCTGACGGTCTCCGTGCCGGTCAAGATGGACGACGGCACCGTCAAGGTCTTCGAGGGCTACCGCATCCAGCACAATATGGACCGCGGACCCGCGAAGGGCGGCATCCGCTACCACCCGCAGGTCTCCCTCGACGAGGTGAAGGCCCTGTCGTTCTGGATGACGATGAAGTGCTCGGTCGTCAACCTTCCGTTCGGCGGCGCGAAGGGCGGCGTGATCTGCGACCCGAAGGCGATGTCGAAGGGCGAGCTCGAGCGCCTGACCCGCCGCTACACGGCGGAGATCTCGCTGATCATCGGCCCCGACAAGGACATCCCGGCTCCCGACGTGAACACGAACGAGCAGGTGATGGCCTGGATGATGGACACCTACTCGATGGGGCTCGGCTACGCGTGCCCCGGCGTCGTCACCGGCAAGCCGCTCGAGATCGGCGGCTCCCTGGGCCGCCGCGAGGCGACCGGCCGCGGCGTGTTCTACGTGACGCGCGAGCTGGCCGCCCGGCGCGGCTTCGACCTGCGCAAGTCGCCGATCATCGTGCAGGGCTTCGGCAACGTCGGCTCCAACGCCGCGAAGATCTTCGCCGAGCACGGCTGCAAGGTCGTCGGCGTCTCCGACGTCGCCGGCGGCCTCTACGACGCGAAGGGCCTGGACCTCGACGACATCCTGCACTACCGCGAGACGCACGACACGATCGCCGAGTACCCGAAGGCCGAGCACGTGGCCGTCGACAAGTTCCTCGAGCTGCCCTGCGAGATCCTGATCCCGGCGGCGATGGAGGGCTCGATCACGCACGCGAACGCGGCCAAGATCCAGGCGAAGTACATCGTCGAGGGCGCCAACGGCCCGACCTCCAACGAGGCCGACAAGATCCTCGCCGGCCGCGGCGTCACGGTGGTCCCGGACATCCTGGCCAACGCGGGCGGCGTGACCGTCTCCTACTTCGAGTGGGTGCAGGACATGCAGTCCTACTTCTGGAGCGAGAAGGACGTCAACGCGCGCCTGCAGGACATCATCGTCGCGGCCTTCACCGACGTCTACAACATCGCCGAGAAGGAGAAGGTGGACATGCGCGTCGCGGCCTTCATGCTCGGCCTGGGGCGCCTCGGCAAGGCGGCGACGATCCGGGGCATGTATCCCTGATCGCGTCGAGAGCCGGGATCCGGTCCGCATGACTCGCTCGTCCGCGACCCCTCGCCCGCCCGGGCGGGGGGTCGTTTTTCGCGCGCTCGCGGCGCCGAACGCCTTCAAGGGAAGCCTGTCCGGCCCCGCGGCGGCGCGGGCGCTGGCGCGCGGCGTGCGCCGCGCGCGGCCCGGGGCGGCCGTCGAGCTCCTGCCGGTCTCCGACGGCGGCGACGGGCTGATCGACAGCCTGCGCCCGGTCCTCGGCGGCGCGCTCGTCCGGGTCCGCGTGCGCGGGCCGCTCGGCGAGAGGCGGACCGCGTCCTATCTGTGGGTCCGCGCGCGGCGCCTGGCCGTCGTCGAGATGGCGCGGGCCTCGGGGCTGGCCCTGCTCCCGGTCGGGCGCCGCGACGTCCTGCGCGCGACCTCGTACGGCGCCGGCCAGCTGGTCGCGGCGGCGGTCCGGCGCGGCGCGCGCGTCGTCGCCGTCGGCCTGGGAGGGAGCGCGTCCAACGACGGCGGCGCCGGCTTCGCGCAGGCCCTCGGAGCGCGCCTGACGGACTCGCGCGGGCGGGAGCTGGCGCCCGGCGCGGAACCCCTGCTCCGTCTCGACCGCGTCGACGCGTCCGCCGTACGGCGTCTTCTCAAGGAGGTCCGCATGATCGCTCTCACCGACGTGACGAACCCGCTGTGCGGCCCGGACGGCTCGGCCCGCGTCTTCGGCCCGCAGAAGGGGGCGACGCGCGCGCAGACGCGCGTCCTGGAGGCCGCGCTCGCGCGCTGGGCGCGCGTCCTGGCCCGGGACCTCGGCGCGCGCGTCGCGCGCGCGCCCGGCGCCGC
>JAGWRY010000100.1 GCA_028869495.1 Elusimicrobiota bacterium
CTGCGGCGTCGAGCGCCTGCGCGGGGCGCGCGCCCGGGCGGGCGCGGTCGTCCTGCTCGCGGCCTGGCCCGCGCTGGCCGCGCCGCGGCTGATCTTCGCGGGCAGCGCGCGAGAGAGAGCGCTCGCGCTGATGTACCCGAACCCGCTCTTCGAGACGAAGGCTCTCGGCGAGGAGATCGCGCGCCGCGCCTCTCCCGGCGACCGCCTGCAGGTGTTCGGCTCGGAGGGGGCGCTCTTCGTCTACTCGGGCCTGCGGCCCGCCACGCGCCGCACGCTGTGCTACCCGCTGACCCTCTTTCCGGACGGCGACGCGGGCTGGCGCGAGGAGATGGCCGAGCTTTCGGCCGCGCCGCCGCGCTTCGTCGTCTGGTCCGGCCAGCCGCTGTCGACGATGATCGCCGCGCGCCCGGGCCTGTCCTACCGCGACGCGCTGAAGGGCTTCGTGACGGGGCGCTACCGCCTGCTGGGCTCCGTGCGCGTGACCGATTCCCCGTCCTTGCCGTCCTTCTCTCCCGCCGCGCCGGGGGAGACGGCGGACCTCGCTGCGACCGACCGACTCTGGCTGTTCGAAAGGAGATACTGACCATGTCCGACCCGACCAACCGCTACGACGATCCTTCCCTCGGCCGCCGCGTGGCCTGGACCCTGGCCGGCCTGGCGGTCTTCCGCCTGGGGCTGGCGATCCCCCTGCCCTGGGTGTCGGCGCCGACCGCCGGGCTCTTCGGCTCGCTGACCGCGCTGTCCGGCGGCGCCTCGGGCAAAGTCTCGATCCTCGCGCTCGGCGTCCTGCCGCTGCTCGACGCCGAGATCGTCCTGCTCCTCCTGCGCGTCCTGCGCGTGCGCCTCGCCGACGAACGGCGCGGGGCCTGGCGCCTGGCGCTGACGGCCGCCTTCGCGGTCCTGCAGGCGGGGCTCTACGCGCTCGCCCTCGCCCACGCGCCCGCCGCCGAGGGCGCGCGCCTCGCGGTCCCCGCCGGCGCCGCGTTCTACGGGATGACGGTGCTGACGCTCGCGGCGGGCGCGCTCTTCACGGCCTGGCTGGCCGAGCGGATGACGGAGTCCGGGCTGGCCAACGGCGCGGCGCTGATCGTCTTCGCCGGGGTCGCCGGACGCATCGACGCGGCCGTCTGGCGCGTGATCCTGCTGGTCGACCGCGAGCAGATCGGCCTGGTCGCGGCGGCGGTCTTCGCCGCGCTCGTGCTCGCGGCGGTCGCCGTCATCGCGGCGGTCGAGACGGCCCAGCGCAAGTTCACGGTGCAGTACGCCAAGCGCATCGTCGGGCGCCGGATGATGGGGGGGACGTCCTCGATCCTGCCGCTGAAGGTCGAGGCCTCGGGCGTCGTCGCGGCGATCCTGTCCTGGGCGGTCCTCCAGCTCGTCCCGATCCCTCTGCCGTGGCCGGTCTCGGACGCCCTGCTGGCGGCCTTGATCGTCGCCTTCTGCTGGCTGAGGCGCGAGGAGGCGATCCGGCCCGGGGAGATGGCCGAGAACCTGCGCAAGTCCGGCGGCTTCATCGCGGGGATCCGCGCCGGCGACGCGACGGCCGCGCACCTGCGCCGCGCGGCCGCCCACCTGGCCTTCGACGGGGGCGTGCTCGCGGCGGCGATCGTCGTCCTGCCCGACCTGCTCCGGCGGGCGCTGCGCCTGCCGTTCTTCTTCAGCGGGACGCTGCTGCTGATCGCGGTGGGCGTGGCGCTCGACCTGATGGGTCAGGTCGAGGCGCGGCAGATGATGCGCCAGTACGAGAGCGTGATCAAGCGGCAGCGCCGCTAGGCGCTCTTACTGGAAGAAGTAGAGCCCGGCCCCGTACTTCCACTCGGGGTCGTCGATCGCGAACTTCCGGACCGCGATCAGGCGCTCGCCGTTCTGGCGGAAGAAGTCCTCGCGCGCGGCGACCTTGGCGTCCAGGTCCTTCGGGCTCTTGGCCGCGAGGCCGACGTAGCCGACGGCGGGGCCGAGGTAGACCATCATCCAGGTCGTCGGGGTCTGCACGACGTCGACGCCGGCCTTCCGGAACGCGTCGAAGTCCATGTCGTCGCCCGGCTTGAGCACGCGCAGGCGGACCTCGCGGTCGGGGTTCGCGTCGGGCTTGGTCCGGTAGAGGATCAGGTAGGTCGGCAGGAGGGCGTCCACGCGGACGACGCGCGCGGCGACGAGCGGCAGGCCCGCCTTCGCGAGCGCGGCCTCGGCGAGCGCCATGTTCGCGCGCAGGCCCGCCTCGTCCTTCGGCGGGAACTGCTTGGGGTCGGCGAGGAAGGCGCGGACCCCGCTGCCGTCGGCGGTCGCGTAGGGGATCGTGTACATGCCGTCGGCGAAGGCCGGCGTCCCGGCGGTCACGCCGGCGGCGGCGAGGGCCTGCGTCCAGTAGGCGGCGGCGGCCCGGAACTCGGCCGGGGTGCTCGCGAAGCCGATCAGCGCCTTGGTCCCGGCCTGGACGAGGAGGCTGTCCTGCGCGATCACGTCGCCCGCGGCGGCGCGCGGCGAAGGGAGAAGGAACTTCTCCGCCCTCAGTCGGGCGGCGCCGACGTAGCCGAAGGCCGGCAGTCCGTCCTGGGCGAGGACCGGGCCGGCGGCGAGCAGGAACGCGAGAGCGGCGAGAGCGATTCTCATGCGGGCATTCTACATCATTTCGCGCGCAATTGGGACTTTCGGGCAGGATTTTCCGGGTCTAAAGTCCCAGCCGGACGTTTCGATGCAACGGCGCCTTTGTTCCGCCGCGGGCAATTTAGCTAGACTACGGGCGGACGCACTCCAGGAGGATTTCGACATGGCGAAGTACACGGTCCCGACGTCAGGCTCCAAGATCGGCTTCAAAGACGGCAAGCTGGTCGTGCCCGACAATCCGATCATCCCGTTCTTCCCCGGCGACGGCACCGGCCCCGACCTGTGGCGCGCGTCGAAGCTGGTTCTCGACGCGGCCGTCGAGAAGGCCTATAAAGGCAAGCGCCGGATCGCCTGGATGGAGGTCTACGCGGGCCTGACCGCGCTCCAGCACTACGACAAGGACACGGTGCTCCCGCAGGAGACCCTCGACGCGTTCAAGGAGTACCGCGTCGGCCTGAAGGGCCCGCTGACGACGCCCGTCGGGCAGTTCAAGTTCGTGTGCCTCACCTGCGCCAAGGAGCTGGCCGACCGCCCCGCGCACTGCCCGCAGTGCCAGTCGGAGTGGATCACGCCGCGCTTCCGCTCGGTCAACGTCGGCCTGCGCCAGAAGCTCGACCTCTACGCCTGCGTGCGCCCGGTGCGCTGGTTCACCGGCGTCCCCTGCCCGGTCAAGGAGCCGCAGAAGTTCAACATCGTGATCTTCCGCGAGAACACCGAGGACATCTACGCGGGCATCGAGTTCGAGCAGGGCACGAAGGAGTGCCAGGAGGTCTACGAGTTCCTGACCAAGAAGATGGGCAAGAAGATCCCGTTCCCCGACTCGGGCATCGGCATCAAGCCCATCTCCAA
>JAGWRY010000101.1 GCA_028869495.1 Elusimicrobiota bacterium
GCCCCCGCCGTCCCCGCGTTCTCGGCCGCGCTCGCCGGCGTCCGCGCGGCGGTCGCCGCGTCCCGCGCCGACGGCCTGAAGGCCCTGGCCGGCGACCAGGCCGCGCGCGTCGACGCGCTGACCGCCGACCTGAACTGGCGGGTCAACGACGTGCAGACCCAGCGCTGGCAGGGGCAGTCCCTGCGCTCGCGCCTCGACGCCCAGCGCCCGGGGCGGACGAAGCCGAACGACCCGGGCCTGATCTACGACGTCCAGCGCTTCGCGCAGGACTTCCAGACCCTGGCCGGCCGGGTGGACCAGGACGTCTCCGAGGCGCGCGCGATCCGCTCCGCGGTCGGGGCCAAGTCGCCGGACCTGGCCCAGGCGGCTCAGAACCTCGACCTCGAGGCCCAGCGCCTCAAGGACGAGGTCCAGTGGATGAGCCTGGACCTGCAGGACCTGGGCTGGTCGATGCGCGACGCCGGCTACTCGTTCGAGGCCTTCGACGTCGAGAACTCGATCCGCTCGCTGACGAACGACTCCGACGGCCTGAAGACCGCCGCCGACGGCATCGTCGCCGCGTCGCGCTGACGGCGCCCGCCTCTCCCGCTCAGTTCCGGGCCAGCGAGCCGCCGTCGGCGGCCTTTCCGGCCAGGCGCGCGATCTCGGCCAGGTGCGCCTTGACCTCGGGGTCGGCGGCCCGCGACTCGGCCGCCCGGGCCGACGACGCGAGGTCCTGCAGCTCCGAGAGCGCCAGCGCGACGGCGTCCTCGGGCTCGCCGGGGGCCGTCGTCACCGAGACCAGGGCCGCGACGTCCGCGCGCTGGAGCTGGCGGCGCAGAGGCGTGATCGAGACCGTCCCCGTCGTGCCCAGCTCCGACCAGATCGAGCGGCGCACCGTCTCGAACAGGGCGCCGACCGTCATCGCCGTCTTCGGCTCGATCTGCTCGGCCGTCGTCAGGCGGCGCAGGGTGGCCGCGGCGTAGATGTGGCGCAGGGCCATCTGCTGGACGCCGAGCGCGTAGCCGGGGACGTCGGGCAGGGCGTTGCCCGCCGACGCCTCGAGCGGGTCCGGCGCGGCGCGCAGGACGAGCTGGGGCGGGACCGCGAAGGCGTCCGCCGCGAACACGCGCCGCGACAGGAAGTCGAGCGCCGCCATCTGTTCGGAGGCCGGCACCGGCGTCATGCGCGGGCCGCCCTCGTCCACCGGCCGGCGGTCCGAGCGCACGCCGCCGATCTCGGGCAGGACCGAGGCGACCGAGCCCGCGTAGAGCTGGAGGCCGCTCAGCAGCGCCTGTCGCGGCGGCGGCAGCACCGCGGGCGTCGCGGCGTCGGCCGCGCGCGCCCACAGCGTCTCGGCGCGGGCGACGCTCTCGTCGGCGTAGAGGATCGGCTGGTTGCTGAAGTCGAAGCGCTGGACGTCCGGGTCGATCCCCTGGACGTCCTCGTCGGTGCCGTAGGCGAGCGTCTTGTTCCCGTTCGCCTCGTCGGCGATCGCCTTGAGCGCCGCGGCCCTCTTGGCCGGGTCCGAGGGAAGGGGCTCGTACGCGTACTTGATCGCGAAGTCGTCGTAGGGTCCGGGGTGGGTCTGGAAGTAGATCGGCGGCTGGCCCTTGCCGGGGACGTTCATCGGCAGGTAGTCCATCACCGACGACGAGATGTTCCCGTCCTTGCCCTCGTCGGCCAGGCTGTGCAGCAGGCTGCCCTTGAAGTTGTGGCGGAGTCCCAGCGTGTGGCCGATCTCGTGGACGACGACCGAGGTCAGGTACTTCTGGACGATGCCGGCCTTCTGCGCGGGCGTCAGGCCCCGCGCCTCCAGCGCGGACAGCAGCGCCGGGTTCGGGCGGACGTCGGCCGGGATCTTCGACAGCAGCTCGGGCTGCAGGATGCCGTCCCAGACGCGCGACATTTGGTCGCTGAGCATCACCGTCGCCGAGTAGATCTCGCCGGTCAGCGGATTCACGCGGCTCAGGCCCTCGGCGAAGCCGGCGCCCGGGGCGAAGAACCAGCGCACGACGTTGTGCGACGCGTCGTTGAGGTCGAAATGCTTCCGCTGCTCCGGCGTCAGGTCCTTGTCGACCTCCTTGACGACGATCGCGTGGCGCAGGCCGATGGACTCGAAGGCCGCGTTCCAGGCCAGGATGCCGGCCTTGACCGCCGCGCGGTACTCCTTCGGCGTCGCCGGGTCCAGCCACCAGACGATCGGGTTCTTGACGTCCGACACCGGCGCGTCGGGCACCGCCTTCTCCAGGCGCCAGTGGTTCGCCAGGCGGACGATCGGGTCGAACCGGCCCTTCAAGCGCGCCGCCGAGTAGTCGCGGTAGTCCGTCGTGAAGTAGCCGACGCGGGGGTCGGCCGGGCGCTCGTCGAAGCCCGAGGACTTCGGCATCACGCTCAGGCTGTAGTGCACGGTCAGCGGCAGGAGGCGCGTGTCCGGCAGGGTCTGCGAGTCCACGGGCGCCGCCGGGGCGAAGATGTATTCGTTCTCGACCTCGACGTTGTCGTGGTGCGCGGAGACGGACACCAGGCGGCTGGAGACGAGGTGCAGGGCCTGGGGCGGGAGGCCGTAGGCGCCGGCGAGCGCCTCGCTCAGGCCCGCCAGGTCGCCGCGGAACAGCGCGTCGGCCGAGACGAGCATGTCTCCGGTCGCGGCGTTCTCGGTCGCGATCTTGACCGCGGCCAGCGGGACGTCCGGGTAGGAGTCCGCGACGCCCTTCGCCTCGGGGCTTCCGGGCGCGGCGCGGAACTGCGTGTTCTCCTGGTCGAGCATGAGCGCGCCGTCGCGGCGGCGGAAAACGACCAGCGCGTTGCCCAGGGGCATGCCGGAGTAGAGGCCGTGCTCGCCGAGGCCCTTGGCGAGCGTCATCGTCAGCAGATAGGGCTTGTCCAGCTGGCCGGCCTGCAGGGACAGCATCCAGCCCTCCTTCCATTGAAGGACGAAGAAGAGAGGACGATCCGCGGCGTCCTTCGCGGCGAGCGCCTCGGCCCGCGCGACCCCGGCGCCCGGCCCGGCGTCGGTCAGCGCGGGCGCGCGCACCTGCGCGGCGGCCGGCAGCGAGAGGGACAGGGAGGCGGCGAGAGCCAGGAGGGTTTTCATAGATTCGAGAATTGTACCCCCGCGCGGGTCCGGGCGCTTGAGGCGGGAGGCCCCGCGGGCGCTAGGCCCATCGGCCCAGGCCGGCGCGTCAGCGCGCGCGCGCGGGGAGCTTCTTGACCAGCACGTAGAGCCGGCCGGGCGCCCACTGGTTGCGCGCCGTCGTCACGGCCTGCGGGCCGTGCCCGGCGTAGATGTCCACGCGCCCGGCGCCCTTGATCGCCCCGCCGGTGTCGAGCGCGAACGCGAAGCGCGCGCTCGGGAAGGAGCCCAGCAGGCGCCCGTCGCGGTCGGCCAGCGGCGAGGTCGTCGTGAAGAAGACGAGCGCGCCGAGCGGGACGACCGACGGGTCCACCGCGATCGAGCGCGCGGCCACCAGCGGGCGCCCGGCCGCGCCGTAGGGCTCCCCGCCGGGCGGCAGCGGCGACAGGTCGAAGAACGTGTAGCGCGGGTTCTGCGCGAGGATCCAGGACGCGGCGTCGGGGTTGCGGCGCAGGTAGTCGCGCAGCTTCGCGTAGGTGATCTGGTCGCGGCGGAACACCCCGGTGCGGACCAGCGTCATCCCGGCCGAGCTGAACGGGCGGTCGTTGGTGCCCGCGTAGGCGACCATGACCTCGCGCCCGCCGCGCAGGCGCAGGATCCCGGAGCCCTGCACCTGCAGGTCCATCGCGTCGAGGGGGTTCTTCAGCCAGGCGATCTCGAGGCCGCGCCCGGCCAGCGCGCGGCGGCGGTCGATGTCGGAGCGCGTGTAGTACGGCGTCACGCGCCGGTCCGGGCCGACGCGGCCGAGGACGACGCCGCCGCTGTCGGCCTTCACGCCGAAGGCGGACAGGTCCACTTCGACCATGTCCGGCGGACGCCGGTAGAGGGGATAGCGGTAGACGCGCGTGCGCTTCAGGCGCGCGTCGAGGACCGGCTCGTAGTACGACGAGAACACGACGCGCCCCTTGCCGTCGGAGCCGGCCGACTCGAAGACGTCGAAGGCCGCGCGCACGCGGCGGTCCAGGTCGTCCGGCGACTTCGCCGCGCGGGCGATCGCGATCATCGCTCGCGCCGAGTCGATCAGCGCGGCCGGCGCGTAGCGCCGCCCGGCGACGTCGAGGGCCTTGTTCGGCGGCAGGGTCTTCAGGTAGCGGATCGCCGCCTTCGCCGCCGCGATCAGCATCGCCCGTCCCTTGAACGACTCCTGGAAGGACGCCGGGTCGCCGGCCGGGGCCGGGATCAGCGCGGGGCCGGAGTAGGAGGGCGCGGGGGCCGCGGCGGCGGACGTCGACAGCTCCGGCGGCTGGGCGGCGGCGGGCGCGCCGAGCGCGAGCGCGAGCGCGAGGAGCAGGAGCGCGGGAGAGCGGGCGATCACGCGGCGATTCTACAAAACGCCGCGGCTCAGCCGCGCGGCTTCAGGCTGTCGACGACGGCCTCGAAGACGGGCAGCGTCGCGCGGTAGCCGTCCTCGGGGGCGCGGTGCTCGACCGCGTAGAAGCCGGTCTTGGCCGGGATCAGCGCGACGTCCGCGCGGCGCAGGTAGAGGACCTTCGGGCTGTTCGGATAGCGGACCGGCTCGACCTCGCTGAGGCGGTAGATCGCGCGGCCGCCGACGACGTCCCGCGACAGCGGCCCGACCTTCGCGCCGGAGCGCTTGGCCGCCTTGTAGTAGTCCTGCGGCGTCTTGACCGGGCCGGTCCGGCCGTCGTAGCGCCCGATGCTGATCGAGACGCGCGGCGGGCCGAAGAACATCACGTCCTGCGCGTCGACCGGGTCCTCGAGGACGCGCCAGGCGGCCGGCGCGCGGCACGTGTACTCGCCGAGCTTCTGGTCGAAGTCGGTCAGCGCGAAGCCGGCCGCGGAGGCCGCCGCCGCGGCCTTCGGGGCCTTCGGCGGCAGGAAGCGGCGGCAGGCGCCCGCGCCCAGGACCAGTAGGACGGCCAGCGCGGCGCGCCTCACGGCTTGGCCTCCCGCGCGCGCACGCGCGCGAGCAGGGCCTTGTCGCCGGAGAGCGACGCGTCGTCGTCGGCCTTCGACAGGTCGACCGAGGCCGCGACCGGGTCCGCCGACGCGTCGGCCTCGCTCAGATAATGGAGGGCCAGCAGGCGCGCGTCCGCGGCCGCCGAGGCGTCGGCCCAGGCGCGGTCGGCGCGCAGGCGGGCGGCCTGGGCGGCCTGTGTCCGGGACAGCTCGGCCGCGGTCCGGCCCAGGGCCAGCAGGTCGAGGGACTTGTCCCTCTGCTCGGCGGAGGTCGCGACCTTGCGGTCGCGCGCCGCCTGCAGGCGCAGGGCCTCGACGTCGGCCGTCTGCCGCAGGGTCAGCGCGTTGGCCGGGTCGTAGGCCTGGTACTGGTCGTACAGCGCCCGCCGCCAGGCGCGCGGGTCGCGCGTCATCGCGGCCAGGTCGTCGAGCTGGTAGTCGTCGGCGACGGAGCCCGGCTCGTTCTTCAGCTTCGAGGCCAGGTAGCGGTTCTTCATCGTCCAGGCTTCCTCTTCGTATTCCAGGATCATCGCGTCGGGCATGTCGCCGCGCGCCATCTCGCGCATCAGCGGGTCGCGCCGGTCCTGCCAGGCGTGGACCAGCTCGTGGAACAGCGCGACGTCGCTCTGCGCGACGAAGGCCGACACGGCCGCCGGGTGCGCGTCGAGATAGGCGATCAGCGCGGTCCGGTCCGAGAGCTTCGCGCGCAGGGCGTCGCGCGCCGTCGGGGGCTGGGCGCCGACGACCGCGTCGAGCACGCCCTGGCGGTCCAGCGCGATCGCGCCGCGGCGGTACTCGTAGAGCGCCTGCGTCCCGCCGGTCAGGTCCTCGACGACGATCGGCGGCAGGTCGGGCCGGCCGTCCGGGCCGCTCAGGTCGGCCAGCAGGGAGCGGCCGTACGGGTCCTTCGCGAGGATCCGGGCCGTCTCCGCGTCGAGCGCGCGGCCCAGCGCCTGCTCGTCCGGGGTGAAATAGGGAAGCGGCACACGCGGGCCGGGCGCGCCCGCGACGACCGGCCGCGCCGCGGCCAGGCGGTCGGCGAGCGTGCGCGAGCCGTCGAAGTACGCCGCGATCTGCGCCAGGTCCGCGCCGGCCAGCGCGCGCAGCTCCGCGGCGCCCCGGCCGCCCTCGAGCGCCGCGACGACGTCCGGGGGGAGGTCCCCCTCGAGCGCCTTCATCTCGGCGCGGTCGGCGGCCGTCGGGACCTTCTTGTCGAGCAGGACGCTCAGGCGCTCGAGCGCCAGGCGCCGGGCCGAAAGGTCCAGGCGCCGGAGCGCCTCCCGGAACTGGTCTTCGGTCAGCGGGGCGCGCGTCTTCGGGTCCAGCACGCGCCCGTCGCCCTCCAGGCGGTAGCCGAGCTCGCGCAGGGAGTCCTGGACGTCCGGAGAGAGGCCCGCGCGGCGCCAGTCGGCCGCGGCCCGGGCCGCGGGGGCCGCCGCGGCGGGC
>JAGWRY010000102.1 GCA_028869495.1 Elusimicrobiota bacterium
CGAGCGCTACCGCCTGCTCGGCGCGCGCGCCGCCCGCGGGCGCTTCGACGCGGTCGCCGTCGCCCACCAGCTCGACGACCAGGCCGAGACGGTCCTGCTCCACCTGCTGCGCGGGACCAGCCTCGAGGGCCTGGGCGGGATGCCGCCGCGCCGCCCGCTGCGCCCCGGCGTCGAGCTGATCCGCCCGCTCCTGCCGCTGACGCGCGCGGAGGTCCTCGCCTACCTGGAGCTCCACGCCCTGCCTTGGCGCGAGGACCGCACGAACCGCGACCCGCGCTTCGCCCGCAACTGGGTGCGCGCCGAGGTCCTGCCGCTCCTCGAGCGCCGCGCGCCCGGCGTCAAGGCGCGCCTGGCCGTCCTCGCCGCCAAGGTCCGCGCCGCGGCCGGCCGCGCCTGAGACGCCGCGCGTCCTCCGTAGGCATTTTTGTTGCTGAGTGTCGTTCCGATGCCTCAGGAACAAAACGAGGAACTCGAGCGCGCGCGCACGCAGGCCCGCCTCTACCGGACCCTCGCCGCGGCCAGCCACGCCGCGATGCGCGCCGACACGGCCGACGAGGTCTACGCCGGGCTGTGCCGCGCCGCGGCCCGCGACGGCGGCTTCATCCTGGCCTGGATCGGCGTCCCCGACGGCTCCGGCCGGATCCGGCCGAGGCACGCGGAGGGCGACGAGGCCGCCCGGCGCGGCCTCGAGGAAGCGCCGATCTCCTGCGATCCGTCACTCGGGGCGACGAGTTCGGCCTGGAGCTCCGGGCGGACCGCCGTCGTCCGCGACGTGACGGACGACGCGCGCGCGCGGCCGTGGAGCGAGCGCGCCGGCGCGCTGGGCCTGCGCGCCTCGCTCGGCCTGCCGATCCGGCAGGGAGGCCGCGTCGTCGCCGTGCTCACGATCTGCGCGCGCACGCCGGGCTTCTTCTCCCCCGAGATCGTCGCCCTCGCCGAGACCGTCGCGCAGGAGGCCGAGTTCGCGCTCGACAACTTGGTGCTGGCCGAGAAGGTCGACCGGATGGGCGCGGCCCTGCGCGAGAGCCGCCGCCTGCTCTCGGAGGTGCTCGACACCCTGCCCGCCGCCTGCTACGTGCTCGACGAGGGGGAGCGCCGCTTCGTGTTCGCCAGCCGCGGCATGGGGAACACGACGGACTTCTCGCCGGCCGAGATCGTGCGGCTGGGGACCAAGGCCGTCGAGATCATGCACCCCGACGACTTCGCCGCCAACCGCCCGTTCGAGCGGCACCAGGAACTCGCCGACGGCGAGATCTGGGAGTGGGAGGCGCGCCTGCGCGGCGCCGACGGCAGCTGGCGCTGGCACCGGATGCGCGAGATCGTCTTCGAGCGCGGCGAGGACGGGCGGGTCAAGCGCGTGCTGGGCTCCTGCGAGGACGTGACCGAGCGCGTCGAGCTGGCGGCCGGGTTCCGCCGCATCGCCGGCGCGGTCGAGGCCGCGGCCGAGAGCGTCGTGATCACCGACGCGAAAGGCATCATCGTCTACGTGAACCCCGCCTTCGAGCGCGCGAGCGGCTGGACGCGGGCGGAGGCCCTCGGCCGGCACACGCGCGAGCTCAAGAGCGGGGCCCAGACGCCGGAGTTCTACCGCGCCCTCTGGGGGACGATCTCCGCCGGAAACATCTGGACGGGCCACTTCGTCAACCGGCGCAAGGACGGGACGGTCTACGAGGAAGACGCCTCGATCTCGCCGATCCGCGACGGACAGGGACGCATCGTCAACTACGTCGCGGTCAAGCGCGACGTCACCCGGGAGCTCCGGCTCGAGCGCGAGCTCCGGCAGGCGCAGAAGCTGGAGGCCGTCGGGCGCCTGGCCGGCGGCGTCGCGCACGACTTCAACAACATCCTGACCGCGATCCTGGGCAGCGCCGAGCTGATCGCCGCCCAGCTGCCGGAAAAATCGCCGCTGTCCCCCGACGTCGAGGAGATCCAGCGCAGCGGCCGGCGCGCGGCGGACCTGACGCGCCAGCTCCTGATCTTCAGCCGCCGCCAGGTCGTCGCGCCGCGCCTGCTCGAGCCGGCGCGCGTCGTCGCCGATCTTCAGAAGATGCTGCGGCGCATCGTCGGCGAGGACCTGAGCCTGTCTTTCGCCGATCGCGCCGACGGCGCGCGCATCGAGATCGACCCGGGCCACCTCGAGCAGGTCGTGATGAACTTCGTCGTCAACGCGCGCGACGCGACGCTCCCCGGCGGCTCGATCGCGGTCGACCTGCGCCGCGAGAGCGTCGCCGAGCCGATCGACGGGGTCGACGGTCCGGTGCCTCCGGGGGACTACGCGGTCCTCGCGGTCCGCGACACCGGCTCCGGCATCCCGCCCGAGGTCCTGCCCCGCGTCTTCGAGCCGTTCTTCACGACGAAGCCCGCCGGCGTCGGCACCGGCCTGGGCCTGTCGACCGTGTACGGGATCGTCACCCAAAGCCGCGGCCGCCTCGCCGTCGACACCGCGCCCGGGCGCGGCACGACGATGTCCGTCTACTGGCCCGTCGCGTCGGGCCCCGCGGACGCGCCGGCCGCCGCCCCCGCGCCTCCCGCCCGCGGCGGCTCCGAGCGGATCCTGCTCGTCGAGGACGAGGCCCCGGTGCGCCGCCTCGTCGAGCGCGTGCTGGCGCAGGACGGCTACCGGGTGCTCGCGGCCCGCGACGCGCGCGAGGCGCTGGCGTTGGCCGGGGAGCGGGAGTTCGACCTCCTGCTGACCGACGTCGTCCTCCCCGGCGGCATGGACGGCAAGGATCTCGCCGCCGCCGCGCTCGAGGCGCAGCCCGCGCTGAAGCTCCTCTACGCGTCCGGCTACTCCGGCGACTCGATCGCCGGCCGCGGCATCCTCGACCCCGGCGCGCGCCTCCTGCGCAAGCCGTTCACGCGGGAAGTCCTCCTGCGCGCGGTCCGCGGCGCGCTCGACGGGACTGGCGAAGCGCTCAGCTAGATTCCGCCCGGCGCGGGCGGCGGCGCTTTTGCTAACCTGTGCTCAGGCGTCCTTCCCCCCCGATGTCCGAGACCGCGAACGCCGTCCTCGCGAAGCTCCGCGCCCCCGGCTTCCGCAAGTGGCTGGTGACGCTGGCGGTCATGCCCGGGACCT
Source organism: Elusimicrobiota bacterium (assembly GCA_028869495.1). GTDB lineage: Bacteria > Elusimicrobiota > Elusimicrobia > UBA1565 > UBA9628 > GWA2-66-18. Next base: position 3,077 of record JAGWRY010000102.1, read on the forward strand.
TCCTGTCCGTCATGGACATCACGGTCGTCAACACGGCGATGCCGCACATGATGGGCAGTCTCGGGCAGACCCTCTCCGACATCGCCTGGGTCGGGACCGCGTACTCGATCGCCGAGATCATGATGATCACGATGGCCGGCTGGTGGAGCACGGTGCTCGGACGGCGCCGGCTCCTGCTCGGCTCGATGGCGCTGTTCGCGGCCGCCTCGGTGCTCTGCGGGCAGGCGCACACCTTCGGCGAGCTCCTGGCCTTCCGCGTCCTGCAGGGCGTCGGCGGCGGCGCGCTGATCCCGATCTCGCAGGCCGTCCTGCGCGAGACCTTCCCCCCCGAGGAGCAGGGCCTCGCGATGGGGATCTACGGGATGGGCGTGGTCGTGGCGCCCGCGATCGGCCCGGTGCTGGGCGGCTGGCTGACCGACAACTACGGCTGGCGCTGGGTGTTCTACATCAACCCGCCGATCGCCGTCGGCGGCATCCTGCTGGCCGCGGCCCTCGTCTGGGACCCGCCGTTCCTGCGCCGGACGATCAAGCGCGTGGACTGGGCCGGCATCGGCCTGCTCGCGACGGGGCTGACCTCCCTGCAGATCGTGCTCGAGCGCGGACAGGAGAAGAACTGGTTCGCGTCGCGGCAGATCTGCTGGGGCTTCGCGGCCGCCGTCGTCTCGCTCGTCGCGCTCGTCGCCTGGGAGCTGCGCGCCGACGAGCCGGTCGTCGACTTCAGGCTCTTCCGCGACGCGCCGCTGGCCGCGGGCTCGGCGATCGCCTTCATCACGAGCATGGCCCTCTTCGGCACGACGTTCCTGATGCCGCAGATGCTGCAGAACCTGATGGGCTACACCGCCTACCAGTCGGGGATCGCGCTCCTGCCGCGCGCGCTGATCCTGTTCGCGCTGATGCCGGTCGTCGGGCGCCTGTACAACCGCGTGGACGCGCGCCTGCTGATCGGCGGCGGACTCTGCGTGCTCTTCCTGTCGTACTGGCAGCTCGCGCACCTGGCGACGTCCTTCGCGTTCCGGACGCTGGTCCCGATCATGCTCGTGATGGGCTCCGGCCAGCCGTTCACGTTCGTCACGCTGTCGACGGTCGCGCTCGGCGGCGTCGAGAAGAAGGACCTGACGACGGCCGCCAGCCTCTACACGCTGTCGCGGCGCGTCGGCGGCAACATCGCCTACGCGCTGATGGCCACGGTCGTCGACCGCCGCGCGCAGTTCCACCACGCGCGGCTGGCCGAGAGCCTCGGGATGACGCGGCCCGCCGTGCAGGCCTTCCGCGCGGGCCTGGCCGGCGACCTCGTCCGCTCCGGCGTCCCGCGCGCCGCGGCGCAGGCCAAGGCGCTGGGCCTGCTCGACGCGATGGTCGACCGCCAGGCGGTCTTCATGTCCTACAACGACAGCGCCTGGATCATGGGACTGATCGTGCTCGCGACCCTGCCCTTCGTCCTGCTCCTGCCCGGGCGCAAGGAGCGGAAAGCGCCGTCTTGACGCGGGCCTCTAGGCCCGCGGCGCGCGGATCCGAAGCTCGAAGGCCGTGATCGGCCGCGACTTACCCTTCACGGTCAGCCGCCGCCGCGGGGCGCGCGGCCAGCGCGCGCGGACCTTCGCGTAGACGGAGGCCGAGACGAGCATCCGGCCGGGCGTCGCGTTGGACTCCAGGCGCTGGGAGAGGTTGACCGCGTCGCCGATGTAGGTGTACTCGCGGCGGTCGCCGGAGCCGACGTTCGCGCGCACCGCGCGCCCGGCGTTGATCCCGACGCGCACCGAGAAGGGGCCGCCGGCGGCGGCCCTGCGCGCGGCGTGCTCGAGGATGCGGCGCCCCGCCTCGACGGCGTCCTCCGGGCGGCGGAAGGCGGCGAAGAGGCTGTCGCCGACGAACTTGTCCACGTCGCCGCCGCAGGCGTGGACCGCGTCGGCCGCGGGTCCGAGCAGTTCGTTGAGCGCGGCGACGACCTCGCGCGGGGCGCGCGTCTCCGCGAACGACGTGAAGCCCTTGACGTCCATGAACAGGAACGCGCCGTCGAAGGCCGCGTCCGGGAGCTCGTAGACGCCGCGGGCCGCGCGCGTGCCGGCCTCGCGCCAGACCCCGTGCGGGGTGTAGCGGCGGATCACGTCCGACTGGCGGCGCAGGGTCTCCGCGTCGTCGACGCTCTTGCGGCTCAGGTTCCCCATGAACCCTTCGACGTCGTCGAGGGCGGCCTCGCTGGCGGCCAGCATCCGCTCGGGCGACACGCGGCACGCGGCGGGCGGGCAGTCCGGGGCGCCGACGACGGCGCGCCCGGGCAGGGACAGCGCGAGGAAGCCGACGGTGCTGGTGTGGTAGTGGGCGCCGCCGAACGGGCGCGCCGGGTCGGCCGCCTCCTCGTAGCGGCTCAGGAACGGCATCAGCTCGCCGCCCGAGTAGAAGCCGAAGAGCGGGACGTCGCGGCCGAAGACCTCGCGCGCGGCGTTCATCTCGGCGTCGATGCGGCTGTTCAGGAAGCCCCCGCGCGTGCAGCAGGAGACCGCGAGCGCCAGCGACGGGCGCCGCCCGCCGAGCGCCTTCAGCGCGCGCCGCGCCGCGGCGCGCGCCCCGTCGACGACGCCGCCGCGCGTGGCCGCGATCAGCTGGACGACGCGGCCCTCCAGCTCCTCGGGCGGGTAGTAGTCGACCCAGCCCTTCTCGAAGCCGATGCGCACCGGCAGCTTCAGCAGGGTCTTGCCCTCGTGCTCGCCCTCCAGGCGCAGGGCGAGCGCGTAGCGCTGGATCGAGCGCAGGAGGGTCGCGCGCCCCGCGCGCCCGCCGAAGAAGCGCCGGTAGTAGTCGACCGCGCTCGCCCCGTCGATCTCGCGCACGCGCCCGCCGTCGGCGCGCGTCACGCGCGCGGGCGGGCCGACCGGGCACCAGCCGTGCTCGAAGCCGAAGCCGACCCGCGCGGACGGCGGCAGGTCGAGCAGGGCCAGGCGCGAGTCGTCACGGGTCAGGCGGGCGCCCGCGTACTGCCAGTTGCGCCAGTACGAGGGGTCGCCCATGCCCGCATCGTGGTCGCCCGAGGCCACGCCGCCGAAGAAGGGCGTCCCCGGCAGGCGCTCCTGCAGGGAGCGCAGGAGCTTCTCGTTGCGCCCGTCGCCGAGCGTCGACAGCAGCAGGCCCAGCGGCCGCCGCCGCGGCGCGCGCCCGAGCGCGGCCGCGATCGCCGCCGCGGCGCGGACGGGATCGCGGCC
>JAGWRY010000103.1 GCA_028869495.1 Elusimicrobiota bacterium
GGCGCTCTTGCCCTCCAGGATCAGCAGGCGCGCCAGGCGCATGCGCGCCACGTCGTCGCCGGGCTTGAGGTCCACGGCCTTGGCGAGCGTGGCGGCCGCGTCCTTGACGTCGCCCATGCGCTCCTGCGCGCAGCCCAGCTCCAGCAGGGCGTCCTCGTACTCGGGCTTGAGGTCCACGGCCTTGGAGAACTGCGCGACCGAGTCCGCGTCGCGCCCGAGCTGGCGGTACAGCGAGCCCAGCTGGAAGCGGTAGAGCGGATTGCTCCGGTCCAGGGACACGGCCTTGCGGAAGAGGTCCAGCGCGCCGGGGTAGTCCCCGCGCGACTCGCGGATCGAGGCCAGGTCCATCATCGCGTCGGCGCGCCCGGGATCGAGCGCGATCGCGCGGCGGAACTCGGCCTCGGCGGAGGCGGCGTCCTCCTTCCACGCGAAGGAGATGCCCAGCAGCAGGTGGGACTCGGCGTTGTCCGGGTCCAGCGCCAGCGCGGCCCGGTAGGAGGCGATCGAGTCGTCGACGTCGCCGTTCCAATACTGCGCGACGCCGAGGAGCAGGTGGCCGAGCGGGTCGCTCGGGTTGGCCGCGACCGCGCGCTTGATCTCGTCGAGGGCCGCGCCGTAGCGCTTGTCGAGGAGGTCCTGCTGCCCCTGGCGCAGGCCGCGGCGCGCCTGCTCGGCCATGATCTGGTCCCAGATCGTCTCCTGCCCGGGCTCGGTGCGCGCGGCGCGCGCCGCGCCGCCCGCGCCGAGGACCAGCGCCAGGCCCAGGGCCAGGCTCTTGAGCCGCGGCAGGATCGCGCGCAGGGCGCGGCCGCGGTGGCTGACCGCGTTCTTCTCGTCGGCGGACAGCTCGGCCAGCGCGCGGCCGTCCGGGAGCAGGAAGAGCGGGTCGTAGCCGAAGCCGCCGCCGCCGCGCGGGGACTCGGCGATCGCCCCGTCGAGGCGGCCCTCGACGCTCTCGACCTCGCCCGACGGGGCGCCGAGCGCCAGCACGGTCCGGAAGCGCGCGCCGCGGCGGGCGGGCGGCGCGCCGCCCAGCTCGCGCAGGAGCTTCGCGCAGTTGTCGGCGTACGAGCAGCCGGGCCCCGCCCAGCGCGCCGAAAAGACGCCGGGGGCGCCGCCGAGGGCCGCGACCTCGAGGCCGGTGTCGTCGGCGAGCGCCCAGGTCCCGCAGGCGCGCGCGGTCTCGCGCGCCTTCTTGGCCGCGTTGCCCTCGAGCGTCGGCAGGTCCTCGACGACCTCGGGGAAGGGCGGGAAGGCGTCGAGCGTCTCGCACGAGACGCCGCTCCCCGCGAGCAGGCGGGAGATCTCCGCGGCCTTGTGCGCGTTGCGCGTCGCGAGCACGAGTCGGACCTGACGGGGCACGGGAGGCTATGGTATCATTTTCCCGTGAAACGCACGGTCCTCGCCCTGCTCGGCCTGTGGCTCGTCCTGTCGACGGCCGGCTGCCTGGGGACCGCGCAGGCGGTCGACGACTCGGACCCCGCGATCAAGGCCCGCATCGAGGCGACCCTGCGCGGCCGGACCGACATCGACTCGCGCTACGTGTCGATCGACGTCAACGACGGCGTCGTCACCCTGTCGGGCATCGTCGCGTCCCCCGAGCAGCAGCGCGCGATCGTGCGCATCGCCCGGCGCACGCACGGCGTCGAGCAGACCCTCGACAACCTCCTCCTGCAGGAGTAGCCCCGTGCGCGCGCGCCTGCTCGCCTGGTACCGGCGCGCCCGCCGCGACCTGCCGTGGCGCCGCCGCCCGACCCCGTACCGCGTCTGGGTGTCGGAGATCATGCTCCAGCAGACGACCGTCGCCGCGGTCGCGCCGCGCTACGAGGCCTTCCTGCGCCGCTTCCCCGACGCGCGGGCGCTCGCCGCCGCCTCCGAGGACGAGGTGCTCTCCGCCTGGGCGGGCCTCGGCTACTACTCGCGCGCGCGCAACCTGCGCCGCGCCGCGCTCGAGATCGCCGCGCGCCGCGGCGGACGCTTCCCGTCGGACCCCGAGGCCGTGCGCGCCCTGCCCGGGATCGGCCGCTACACGGCCGGCGCGATCCTGTCGATCGCCTTCGGCCGGGCGGTCCCGCTCGTCGACGGCAACGTGATCCGCGTCTTCGCCCGCCTGTTCGCCCTGCGCGGCCGCGCGAAAGACCCGGCGCTCGCCGCCGAGGTCTGGCGCCGCGCCGAGGCCCTGGTCGACAAGGACGCGCCAGGCGACTGGAACCAGGCCCTGATGGAGCTGGGCGCGACCGTCTGCACGCCCGAGTCCCCCTCCTGCGGCGCCTGCCCGGTCTCCCGCGACTGCGCCGCCTTCAAGACCGGACGTCCGGACGCCTATCCCGCGCCCGACGCCCGCCGCGCGCCGGTGCCCGTGAAGTGGACCTGCCTGTGGATCGAAAACAGCGGGAGGGTCCTCCTGTGGAAGCGCTCCGACAAAGAGCGCCTGCTCAAGAACCTCTGGGGCCTGCCCGAGGCGGGCCGCGTCCCCGCCGCGGCCGGACGCCGACGCGCCCGGACGTCCCATTCGATCACCCACCACGCGCTGACGGTCGACCTGCGCGACGGGAACCTCGCTCCCGGCGCGAAGCTCCCCCCCGAGGCGCGCTGGGTCCCGCGCGCGCATCTCAAGGATTTCCTCGTCTCTTCCCTCTGGCTCAAGCTCCTCAAGACGCCGCCCGCGGCCAGCGGGCGAAAAACCCGTCCTTAAGCGCGGGGGGTGACGGCGATGGGTCCCATCGCCGGCAGGACCCGCCGCGCCATATCACGGAACGGGTTTTTCGCCGTCAGGTCCGTCAGCGGACGCCGAGGGGCTTCGGCCAGGACGAGATCCCGCGGACTTCGGCGGGAAGATCTCCGGCGGTCAAACGCGTTCCCGGCGCCGCGTCCTCGACGCGGACGAAGCCGAGTCCCAGCGCGCCGGCGACGCTGGTGACCTTTCCGGCCTCTTTCCCGTCGCGAGCGAGAGCGGTCCCCGCGGCGGGAGCGCCCGACGGGAAGCTCAGGGCGGAGAGAAGTCGGTTGACGTGGCCGACGCGGGCCAGGCGCGAGACCGTCTCCTGGCCCATGTAGCAGCCCTTGTCCAGGCTCACGTGCGCGTCGAGGCGGGCCTCGAGCGGCAGGGTCTTCTCGTCGAGGTCGGCTCCGTACCAGGGGAAGCCCGCGGCGACGCGCAGGTAGTCGAACTCCGCGCGCGTCATCAGGCGCGCGTCGGGCGGCGGGTCGACGCCGAGCAGAAGGCGCGCGGGCTGGCCGAGCCGCGTCCAGGGCAGGCCGGTCTCGTAGTCGCCGCCGACGACGAGCCAGGCCTGGGGCGACAGGCGCTTGAGGGCCGACTGCGACAGCATGATCTTGGTCTCGAAGGCGCGCGAAAAGCCCGCCGCCGCCGCCGGGCGCACGACCGCGAGCACGGACTCCGGCGACTCCGCGTAGAGCTCGGCGTCGGCGACGAGGCCGCCCTTCGGGGTCAGCACGCAGGCCGGGAGCATCGTCCGCGGAGCCAGGCGCTCGACGTCGGCCGTGACCAGCCCCTGCAGGAAGCGGCGCGCGTCGCGGCCGAGGAAGCGGAAGTAGCCCCAGTCCGAGACGTCGAGGGCCGTCGTCTCCATGACGGGATTATAGCGGATTGCTACAATGACGGGATGAGCGCTCCCGGCTTCCTGTTCGACATGGACGGCGTCGTCTGCCTCAACATGCCCGCGCACGAGGAGGCGTGGCGCCGCTTCTTCCGCGAGCGCGGCGTCGAGCTCGAGCTCCGCGAGTTCCGCGAGAAGACGATGGGGATGCCGACGCGCGAGGTCCTGCGCTACTACTTCAAGCGCGACGTCCCCCCGGACGAGGCGGCCGCGCTCGCGGCGGTCAAGGAGGAGCTCTACCGCGCGCTCTACCTCCCCGAGCGCCGCCCGGCCGAGGGCCTGGTCGACTTCCTGGAGGCCGCGCGCGCCGACGGCGCGCGCCTGGGGCTGGGGACGGGCTCGAAGGGCGACAACGTGTCCTTCATCCTGGACGGCCTGGACCTGCGCGCGCGCTTCGACGCGGTCGTCGACGCGGGCGAGGTCGTCCGCGGCAAGCCCGACCCGGAGACCTTCCTGCGCCTGGCGGGCAAGCTCGGCGTCGAGCCCGGCGACTGCGTCGTCTTCGAGGACTCGCTCCTCGGCGAGGAGGCCGCGCGCCGCGCCGGGATGGCCGTCGTCGCGGTGACGACCTCGCACGCGGCCGCGGAGTTCCGGAGCGCCGCGCTCGCCGTCGGCGACTTCCGGGGACTCTCCCCGGCCGCCGTGCGCGCCCTCCGGCCGGCGGCCTAGGCCCCGCCGAACGTCTCCTTCGCGCGCGCGACCAGGGCCTCGATCTCGGGGCGGAGCTCCGGGTCGAGCGCGAGCGCGCGCTCGAGGTCGGGCAGGGACTCCCGGAAGCGCCCCGCGCTCAGCCGCCACGCGCCGCGCAGGAAGAAGCCGCGCGCGTCCTCCGGCTCGCGGCGCAGGAGCTCGTCGAAGTCGGCCGCGGCGCCCGACTCGTCGCCGGAGAGCGCGCGCAGGGCCGCGCGCGAGCGGCGCGCGCCCGCGTGGCCGCCGTCGAGGCGCAGGACCTCGTCGTATTCGGCCAGCGCGCCGGCCGCGTCGCCGGTCTCCTCGAGAGCCTTGCCCAGGTTGTAGCGGATCGCCGGGTAGGTCGGCAGGTGCAGGCGCGCGCGCTTGAAGAAAGGCAGGGCCTCGGCGGGGCGCCCGCCCGCGGCCAGGCAGAAGCCCTTCAGGTTCAGCGCGGCCGCGTCCTCGGCGGCCTCGGCGAGCACCGCGTCGCACAGGCGCGCAGCCTCGTCCAGGCGGCCGTCCTGGGCCAGCGCCTCGGCGCGCTCCAGCGACGCGAGGTGGCGCGGCTCGCTCATCGCGGCACGAGGCGGTCGCGCACGTTCTCCCACTGGGAGAACTCGCCCATCCGCCCGGCGCGCGCCGCCGCCGTCGCCTCCGTCCGCCAGGCCCGCGCGGAGCCGGCCAGGGCGTCGAGCTGGGGCTTGCCGAGGACGACCGTCTTGCGGCCGTCGGTCACGATCGCGGCGAGGAAGTCCTCGTTCACGCCCGGCGCGCGGCTCAGCGTCGAGCCCGGCTCGACCTTCAGCGTGGGGCTCGCGCGCATCAGGATCTCGACGCTCGGCTGTCCGGTGCGCAGTCCGGTCGTCGCGCCGTAGCTGGCGCCGGTCTCGAGGCCCTCGGCGCCCCAGACGTTGGCGCCCTCGCCCGAGACCCCGGCGTGGCGCGTCGTCGACACGATCTTCCCCTCCATCAGCATGCCGAGCAGGCCCTTCATGTTCGTGCCGTGCGAGATCACCTGGCTCGGCGAGAGGCCCTCGCCCTGCACGACGCCGCGCGCCCCGCGCAGGAGCTCGCTCTTGAGCCCGGTCTGCGCGTCCGAGATCAGGCGCACGTTCCCGGTCTCGTAGACGCCGCCGCGCCCCTTGGCCTGCTTCATGCCGGCCAGCGTCTCGCGCAGGAAGGTCTTGAAGATCGTCGGGTTCTCCGCCGCGCGCGACGCCATCCCCTCGTCCATGTCGGCGGCCCGCGCGACCCAGTCGAGCGGGCTCGGCGCGTCCGCCGCGGCGGCCGCGGCCGCGACCGCGCCCGCCTTGTCGTCGGGCGGCGTTCCCAGCGGCGGCTTGCCGAC
>JAGWRY010000104.1 GCA_028869495.1 Elusimicrobiota bacterium
CGCCCGCCGCGCCGGCGTTGGCCGCGCCGTCGGCTCCGATCAGCGGCTTCAGGGCCGGCAGGGTCTGTCCGAGGGCCGGGATCGCGGCCGGCGCGAGCGCCAGCGCGAGAACGAGGGAGGGGATCTTCGGGGTCTTCATGGCGTCTTCCTTGGGCTCCACCCGTAGGATAGCCCCGGGGCCCATAAACCGCAATAGGCCTTTGGGCCTATCTGTCAATGGGACTAAAGACCTAGATGAGGGAGGGGATTATCCCTTTCGCAAAACCTCGGGCGCCGTTTGGTAGAATGGCCCCCATGCCGACCCGCCGGGAGCCCTCATGAGCGGTCCGGACGGCCGCGAGGCCGCGATCGCCTTCGTCTTCGGCGCGCTGATCCTCGCCAACCTCGTCTCGATCAACGTCCGCCTCGGCGCCATTAAGGAAGCGCTGGAGGCCCGGGGCGGGGAGGCCGGCGATCCGCCCGGCGCGGGCGATTGTTGACCGTGCGGCGGGGATTTCCTACCATCCGGCCATGATCAAATTCGGGACTTCCGGCTGGCGCGGCGTCGTGTCGGACGAGTTCACGTTCGCGAACGTGCGCAAGGTGGCCCACGCGGCCGCGCTGTCCGTCAAGGAAAGCCCGGACGTCGGCTACAACAGCGACGAGTACCGCGCCTCGCTCGGCGGGACCCAGCCCAGCCGCGTGCCGACGGTCGTCGTCGGCTACGACACGCGCTTCCTGTCCGAGGATTTCGCGCGCGAGGTCGCCGCGGTGCTGGCCAACGACGGCGTGCGGACCTTGGTCTCGGCGACGGACCTGCCGACGCCGGCCGCGGCCTGGGCGGTGCTCCACCGCAAGGCGGTCGGCGGGGTGATGATCACGGCCAGCCACAACCCGGGCCACTACAACGGCTTCAAGTGGATGCCGTACTGGGGCGGCGCCGCGTCGCCCGCGATCACCGGCGACCTCGAGCGCCGCATCGAGATGCTCGGCGACCACGCGGTCAAGACGATGTCCGACGAGCGCGCGGCCAAGGAGTCGTGGACCGAGACCGCCGACTTCCGCGAGTCCTACTTCGACCAGCTCGCGAGCCTGCTCGACGTCAAGGCGATCCGCAAGGCGAAGCTCCGCGTCGGCGTCGACCTGATGCACGGCTCGGGACGGGGCTACCTGCGCCCGTTCCTCGAGGAGCGCCTCGGCGTGAGCGTCGAGGCCCTGCACGAGGACCGCGACGTGCTCTTCGGCGGGCGCTCGCCGGAGCCCAAGCCCGAGTCCCTGCCCGAGCTGATCGAGCTGGTCAAGAGGAAGAAGCTGGACCTGGGCCTGGCCTGCGACGGCGACGCCGACCGCTTCGGGATCGTCGACGCGGGCGGGGAGTTCATCCCGGCCAACGACGTGATCGCGCTCGCTTACGAGCACCTGGCCGCCCACCGCGGCCAGTCCGGCAAGGCCGCGCGCTCGGTGATGACGTCGCACTTCATCGACGCGGTCGCCAAGTCCCACGGCTCGGAGACGCGCGAGACCCCGGTCGGCTTCAAGTACCTCGGCGAACTGCTGCGCTCCGGCGCCTTCCTGCTGGCCGGCGAGGAGTCCGGCGGCCTGTCGGTCCGCGGGCACGTGCCCGAGAAGGACGGCCTGCTGGCCTGCGTGCTGATGCTCGAGCTCGTCGCGATGGAGAAGAAGCCTCTGGCCGACGCGCGCGCGCGCCTGTACAAGCAGCTCGGCGAGTTCCGCAACGAGCGCCTGAACTACCGGATGGAGCGCCAGCGCCAGATCCTCGAGCTCGAGGACCGCCTGCGCGCCAAGCCGCCGCTGGAGCTGGCCGGCGGCGCGGTCTGGCGCGTCGACCAGACCGACGGCTTCAAGTTCATCCTGCGCGACGGCTCCTGGCTCGGCCTGCGCAGCTCCGGCACCGAGCCCGTCTTCCGCGTCTACGCGGAGGCGCATTCCACGAAGCGCCTGCGCGAGATGGTGGACGCGGGCAAGAAGCTTCTCCAGGGGAAATTCTGATGGCCAAGATCGAATCCGTCTCGGCGCTGGAGATCCTCGACTCGCGCGGCCTGCCGACCGTCGCCGCGGAGGTGCGGCTGGCCGGCGGCGCCGTCGGCGGCGCCGCGGTGCCCAGCGGCGCCTCGACCGGCGCGCACGAGGCCGTCGAGCTGCGCGACGGCGACAAGGCGCGCTACCTCGGCAAGGGCGTGCTGAAGGCCGTCGGCAACGTGACGGGCGAGCTCGCGAAGGCGGTCAAGGGGCTGGACGCCGCGGACCCCGCGGCGCTCGACGCGAAGATGATCGCCCTCGACGGCACCCCGAACAAGGGCCGCCTCGGCGCGAACGCGATCCTGGCCGTCTCGCTGGCCGCCGCGCGGGCGCAGGCCGCCGCCGACGGGCTCCCGCTCTACGCGCATCTGCGCAAGGCCTACGGCCTGAAGGAGGACCGCTGGCTCCTGCCGACGCCGATGTTCAACGTGATCAACGGCGGCAAGCACGCCGACTCCGGCCTCGACGTCCAGGAGTTCATGCTCGTGCCGCTCGGCGCGCCGTCCTTCGCCGAGGCCCTGCGCGCCGGCGCCGAGATCTACCAGACGCTCAAGAAAGCGCTCGCCGCCATGAAGATGACCGTCGCCGTCGGCGACGAGGGCGGCTTCGCGCCGAAGCTGAAGACCCACGCCGAGGCGCTCGACGTCCTGGCCAAGGCGATCGCCGACGCCGGCTACGCGGGGAAGGTCCGCCCGGCGCTCGACGCCGCGGCCAGCGAGTACTACAAGGACGGCAAGTACGTGCTCGAGGGCAAGCCCCTGACCGCCGCGCAGGCCGGCGAGGTCTACGCGGGCTGGGTCTCCAAGTACGGCTTCGCCTCGTTTGAGGACCCGCTCGCCGAGGACGACTGGGCGGGCTGGAAGGCCCTGACCGCCAAGCTCGGCGCCGCGCTGCCGCTGATCGGCGACGACCTGTTCGTGACGAACCCGAAGCGCCTCGAGCGCGGGATCAAGGAGAAGGCGGCCAACGCGATCCTGATCAAGCTCAACCAGATCGGCACGCTGACCGAGACCGTCGAGACCGTGCGCCTGGCCCAGAAGGCGGGGTTCGCGACCGTGATCTCGCACCGCTCGGGCGAGACCGAGGACGCGTTCATCGCCGACCTCGCCGTCGCGCTCAACGCCGGAGCGATCAAGACCGGCGCGCCGTGCCGCTCCGAGCGCCTGGCCAAGTACAACCGTCTGCGGCGGATCGAGGCCGAGCTCGGCGCGAAGGCCGAGTACGCCGGGCCCGCGGCCTTCCGGACCGCGGCCGCGGCGCGATGAGCAAGCTGGCCGCGCCCCGCGCGGCCGCCGCCTTCGTCCGCGAGCACTGGGCGAGGCTCGCGGTCGGCGCGGCCCTGATCGCCGCGTTCTTCGGCAACGCGGGCTTCCGCAGCCTGGTCTCGAACTGGCTCGAGCTGAGGCGGCTGAACGCGCAGATCGTCGCGCTCGACTCCTCGCAGAAGGACCTGGACCAGAAGCTCGCGGCCCTGCGCTCCGGCGACGCCGTCGAGCGCGCCGCGCGCCGCGACCTCGGCTACATCCGCAAGGGCGAGATCGAGTACCGCTTCCCCGCCCCGAGGAAGGCCCCGTGAGGCCGATCCTCTTCCAGCTGGGCCCGCTGAAGGTCTACGGCTACGGCGTGATGATCGTGCTGGGCGGGATCCTCGGCTTCTGGTTCCTGAGCCGGCGCGGCAAGAAGGCGGGCATCCGCAGCGACGACGACTTCTGGCTGCTCGTCAACGTGATCCTGGTCTCCGGCTTCGTCGGAGGGCGCGTGCTGTTCCTGTTCCAGTACACGGCGCCGTTCTCGGCCCAGTTCTGGCGCACGCTGATCTCCCCGTCCGAGGGCTTCTCGGTGTTCGGCGCCTTCGCCGGCGTCCCTCTCGGGATCTGGCTCTTCTGCCGCTGGAAGAAGATCCCGTTCGTGCGCCTGCTCGACAACATCTGCGTGATGGCCCCGCTCTGGCACGTGTTCGGGCGCGCCGGCTGCCTGCTGGCCGGCTGCTGCTACGGGATCCCGACCAAGGAGCCGTGGGGGATCGTCTTCACCGACCCGCGCGCGATGGTGCCGAAGGCCTGGCTCGGCGTGCCGCTCCAGCCGACCGAGCCTTTCGAGATGGTCGGCAACGCGCTGATCGCCCTCGTCCTCTATCAGGTCCTCAAGCGCACCGAGACGCGCCGCCCGGGCCTGGTCGCCGCCGGATACTTCGCCGCGTACGGCACGATGCGCTTCGTCGAGGAGTACTGGCGCGGCGACACCGTCACCGGCTGGCTCGGCATGACGAGCGGGCAAAACCTCGGCGTCGGCCTGCTCCTGGCCGCGGCCGCCCTTCTGACCTGGAGGTCCCTGTGCATCCGATCCTCCTGACGATCGGGAGCTTTCAGCTCTCGACCTACGGCGTGCTGGTCGCCTCCGCCTACCTGACCGCGATCTGGTGGCTCGAGCGGCGCCGGACGGAGATGGGCCTGAGCGAGGACGCGTTCTGGGAGCTCGTCTACTGGCTCTTCGGCGGGGCCCTGGTCGGCGGCAAGCTCGGCTTCGTGATCGTCGAGCGCGACGTGACCCTCCTGTGGCGCGACCCGCGCTACGGCTTCGTCTTCTACGGGGGCTTCGTCGGCGCCGTCGCGGCCGGCTGGATCGCCTCGCGCCGCCGCAAACTCGACTTCGCGCGCCTGTCCGACTATTTCGGCGTCGCCCTGCCGATCGGCCAGTCGATCGGCCGCATCGGCTGCCTGATGGCCGGCTGCTGCTACGGCCGCCCGACGACGATGCCCTGGGGCATCGTCTTCACGAGCCCCGAGTCGAGCGTGCTGCCGTCCCTGCGCGGCGTGCCCCTGCACCCGACCGAGATCTACCACTCGCTGGCCGACGCCCTGATCGCCTTCCTGGTCTGGCGCTTCGGCCTGTCGCGCGTGCGCGACGGACGCTGGCGCCGGGGCTCGGCGTTCCTCCTTTACGTCGCGCTCTACGCGGTCGGGCGCTTCATCGTCGAGTTCTACCGCGGCGACCCCCGGGGCGGCTTCTACTTCGGGCTGTCGCCGTCCCAGCTGGTCGCGGTCGCGGCCCTGGCGGCCGTCGCGGGGGCGGTCGCGTGGCGACGGCGCGCCTGACGCCCGAGACGGGCGGCCTGCGCCTCGACGCCTTCCTGGCGAAGTCCCTGCCGGGCTACACGCGCGCGTTCCTGAAGGGCCTGGTCGAGTCGGGGGGCGTGCGCGTCGACGGCGAGCGCCGCGCGCCCGACTTCCGCCTGCGCGGCGGCGAGCGCGTCGAGGCGGACCTGCCCGACGCGAAGGCCGCGGCGCCGTCCGACGACGAGTTCGAGTCCTGGGTCCTCTTCGAGGACCGGCGCCTGCTGGTCCTCAACAAGCCGGCGGGCCTCTTGATGCACCCGCTCGGCACCTCCTGGCTGACGCGCCCCGAGGCCGCGCGCGCCGACGCGCAGACGAACCTGGCCGCCCTGCTCCAGGTCCATCGTCCGGCCATCCTGCGCGCCGGGACGCCGCGCTGCGGGATCGTCCACCGCCTCGACCGGCAGACGAGCGGCTGCCTGGCCGTCGCGAAGGACCCGGAGACCTGGTCCGCGCTGACCGGGGCCTTCTCGGCGCGCGAGGTGCACAAGATCTACCGCGCGATCGTGCGCGGCGTCCCGAAGGGCGCCTCGCGGGTCAAGGCGCCGATCGGCCGCGCGTCCGGCCACCGCAAGATCGTCGTGACCCCGTTCGGCAAGTCGGCCGAGACCGCGTTCAAGGTCCTGTCGCGCAAGGCGTCGGCGGCGATCGTCGAGGCCGAGCCGCTGACCGGGCGCACGCACCAGATCCGCGCGCACCTGGCCTTCCTCGGGCACCCGGTGGCCGGCGACCCCGAGTTCGACCGCGCGGCGGGCGCCCCGCCGGCCCCGCGCACGATGCTGCACGCGCGGCGCCTGAGCTTCGCGCATCCGGCGACCGGGCGTCCCGCCGCCTTCGCCGCGGACCCGCCCGCGGACTTCGCCGCCTACTGGAGGTCCCTGTGACGGCCGCCCTGTGGGTCCGCCTCGGCGCGGGCCTGATGCTCCTCGACGTCGCCCTCGGCGCCTTCGCCGCGCACGGCCTGAAGGGCCGGCTCGGCCCAGACATGCTGCAGGTCTTCGAGACCGGCGCGCGCTACCAGGCCTACCACGCGCTGGCCCTGGTCGCCGTCGGCCTGATCGCCGCGCGCTGGCCGTCGCCCGCGGTCGACCGCGCGGGCTGGTGCTTCCTGGGCGGCATCGTCCTGTTCTCCGGGAGCCTCTACGCGCTGGCCCTGACCGGCGAGAAGCGGCTGGGGATGATCACCCCGGCCGGGGGCCTGCTGTTCCTGATCGGCTGGGCCCTGCTGGCCTTCGCGCGCCTGCGCGCCTAGGCCGCCCGTATGCTAGAATCGCGGCGATGAGGGCGCTGACCTTCCTGGCGAGCCGGTTCGTGGCCGGCGACGACGTCGACGACGCGCTCGAGGCCGTCGCCGCCCTGAACGCCGACGGGATCAAGGCGACGCTCGACAACCTCGGCGAGGACAGCCTGACCCGCGCGCAGGCGCTGGCCGCGGCCGAGCAGAACCTGCTGATGCTGCGGCGCATCGCCGAGACGGGCGTCGACGCGAACATCTCGCTGAAGCTGACCCAGCTGGGCCTCGCCTTCGACGAGGGCCTCTGCCGCGAGAGCCTGCTCAAGATCGTCGAGGACGCCGCGCGCCGGGGCAACTTCGTGCGCATCGACATGGAGGGCTCGGCCTGGACGCAGAAGACCCTCGACCTGTTCTACTCGCTCCACGGCAAGCATCCGAACGTCGGCACCGTCCTGCAGTCGATGCTGAGGCGCACCGAGGCCGACGCGAAGGAGGCCGCCGCGCGCGGCGCGCGCGTGCGCCTGGTCAAGGGCGCCTACAAGGAGCCCGACTCGCTCGCCTTCCCGACGCACCGCGAGGTCAACGACAGCTACGACCGCTGCGCGGCCCTGCTGACCAAGGCGCCGACGCCCGCGTTCGCGACGCACGACGACGCGCGCATCGAGGCGGCGCTGAAGGCCTGCGACGCGGCGGGCCTGGTCAAGGCCGACTACGAGATCCAGATGCTCTACGGCCTGCGCCCGAAGCGCTGGCGCGAGCTGCGCGCGGCCGGGCACACGGTCCGCGTCTACGTGCCCTACGGCACGCACTGGTTCCCGTACTTCTACCGCCGCCTGCGCGAGCGCAAGGAGAACGTGCGCTTCGTGCTGAGGAACCTGTTCGAATGAAGGCGCTCCTGAAGAAGGCCCCCGGCCCCGGCGCCGCCTACGAGGCGACCGGCGACCTGCGCATCAAGCCCGACGAGCTGCTGATCAAGGTCCACCGCGCGTCGATCTGCGGCTCCGACCTGCCGATCTACGGCTGGACCTCGTGGGCGCCCGAGCGCTTCAAGACCCCGAGCACCTTCGGCCACGAGTTCTGCGGCGTCGTCGCCGAGGTCGGCGCCTCCACGCGCGACTTCAAGCCCGGCGACTTCGTCTCCGTCGAGAGCCACATCTTCTGCGGCCTGTGCTACCAGTGCCAGAACGGCCAGCGCCACGTCTGCCGCGAGATGAAGATCATCGGCGTGGACGGCCCCGGCGGCTTCGGCGAGTACGCCGCGGTGCCCGCGCGCTGCGCGTGGAAGCACTCCGACGGCTCTCTCAAGGACCTGGGCTCCTTGTTCGAGCCGTTCGGCAACGCCGTGTACTCGGTTTTGGTCGAGCCTGTCGCCGCCAAGACGGTTCTGGTCATGGGTTGCGGCCCCCAAGGGCTGTTTTCGATCGCCGTGGCGAAGGCGTCCGGAGCCGATCGCGTCATCGCCGTCGAGAGTTCGAAGTACCGCGCCGAGCTCGCCATTCGTATGGGCGCCACGACCGTCGTGACCCCCGACGAAGACCCCCGAAAAATCGTGAAGGACGGCTTCGACGTGGTCTGCGAGATGTCGGGCGCCCAGGCGGCCATCACGTCC
>JAGWRY010000105.1 GCA_028869495.1 Elusimicrobiota bacterium
CGAGCCAGCGCGCGGCCCCGCCGGGAGCGCCCGGCCTCAGCGCGGGCGCGCCGCCCGACGCGAGCGCCCAGGCCAGCCGCGCGCCCAGGGCCGCGGCCAGCAGGGCGCGGCCGTCCTCGCACGGAACGCAGCGGCCCTCGGGCATGCGGCGATGGTAGCATTCCCCCGCGGCGACAGGCGGCCGGGCGATCGGCTAGAATGAGGCGTGGACCGCCGCCGACTGAGGCTCCTGCTGGACTCCCCGGAACGGGCCTGGCTCGCGCTCGCCCTGGTCCTGCGCGCCGCCTTCGCGCTGAGGCTCGGCGGCGCGTTCTACCAGACCGACGAGCACAGCTTCGCGGCGGCCGCGCGCACGCTGGCCTCCTCCGGCTTCGTCGGGATCGGCGGGGTCCCGACGAGCGGGCCGCCGGTCCCCGCGGCGCTCTACGGCCTCGGCTTCCGCCTGTTCGGGCCGTCCCTGCTGGGCCCGCGCCTGCTCGAGGGACTCGTCGGCGTCCTCCTGGCCGCGGCCGTCGGGCGCGCGACGGCGGCGCTGACGCGCTCGCGCGACGCCGGGCGCCTCGCGCTGATCGTCGCCTGCGTCTACCCGTTCTTCGTCTACTACGGCGGCCTGCTGATGTCGGAGACGCCCTACGTCACGCTGGCGTTCCCCGCCCTGGCCCTGCTGGCGCTCGGCGTGCGCGACGAGTCCGCGCCGCTCCTCTGCGGCGGGGGCTTCCTGCTCGGGCTGGCCGCGCTCGCGCGCGCGGAGGCCGCGCCGATCGCGCTCCTCGTCTTCGCGGCGGCCGCCGCCGCGCGCGCCGACCGCCGGTCCCTGCGCCGCCTGGCGCTGGCCGTCCTGTGCTGGGCCGTGCCCCTGCTGGGCTGGTGCGCGCGCAACCGCGCCGAGCTCGGGGCCTTCACGCTCGACGACCACGGCGGGATCACCCTCCTGCACGGCACGATGTTCTTCGACGCCAACGAGATCGACACGACCGTCGCGATGAAGGAGTTCGAGGCGACGCCGCTCGCCGCGCGCACGAACGGCCTCCCCGCGCCGGAGCGCGACCGCGCGCTGATGCGCGCCGGCTTCGCCTGGATCTTCTCCCATCCGGCGCAGGTCGCGCGCCAGTGGGTCCGCAAGTTCGTCAACTTCTGGCGCTTCTATCCGCGCGTCGACAAGCGCTATCCGGACGACGCCGTCGCGAACCCGTCGGCCGGCGCGAGCCGAGGCCTGCTCGTCGCGGTCAGCCTCCTGTTCGAGCCCGCGCTGATCCTCGGCGGGCTGGCCGGGCTGTGGACCCTGCGCGCGCGGCGCGAGCTGTGGACGCTGTGGGCGTTCCTGCTCGGCACGACGGGCGTGCACGTGTTCATCATCAGCCAGATGCGCTACCGCCTGCCGGTGATGCCGATCCTGATGGTCGGGGCGGCCGCGCTGGCCGCGCGCGCGCTGGACGGCGGCGCGCCTCAGTCCGAGACGCGGTAGCGCAGGATCGCGAGCAGGACGCGGGTCCCGTCGCGCCAGAAGCGGATCTTCTTGCCCTCGGCGCGGCTGCGCGCCCTGTAGGTGACCGAGCGCTCGCCGAAGCGCAGCCCCTTCTTGGCCAGCTTGGCGGCGAGCTCCCAGTCGAGGTCGAAGTAGTCGCTGCGGAAGGTCATCCCCTCCAGGTCGGACGCGCGGAAGATCTTGAACATCGTCGCGACGTCGGTCAGGCGCTGGCCGTAGAGCAGGTTGAAGAGAGCGGTGAACAGGACCCCGCCGAAGTTCACGAAGAAGCCGTAGAAGCGCTCGAAGCCCGAGAAGCGCCGGAACTGCCAGTGCTGGGGCGAGCGCATCACGCGCGAGCCGAGGACGACGTCGCACTCGCCGGCCAGCAGGGGCTCGAGCAGGCGCGGGTAGTCGGCGACGTCGTACTCGAGGTCGCCGTCCTGGATCAGCACGTAGTCGCCGGAGATCTCGGCCAGGCCCCGGCGCACGGCCGCGCCCTTGCCGCGCGGGGCGTCCTCCCAGACGATCTTGACGCCGGGCCGGCCCTCCCAGCGGCGGACCTCGTCGCGCGTGCCGTCGGTCGAGTTCCCCTCGACGATCACGACCTCGCGGCCGAGGCCCGGCGGCAGGGGCGCGGACAGCACCTTCTCCATCAGGACCGGGAAGGTCGCCTTCTCGTTGTAGACCGGGAGGACGATCGACAGCGTCCCGCCGGCTTCAGCGGCTGACATAGACGATCTTCGAGCCCTCGGGCTCCAGCGCGAACGGGATCTCGCGCCAGGACGACACCGCGCGCCGCGCCGCGGCGCGCTTGGACGGCGGCACGAACAGGAGCAGGAAGCCGCCGCCGCCGGCGCCGAGGATCTTGCCACCCGAGGCTCCGGCGCGGCGCGCGGCGGCGTACGCGCGGTCGATCGCCGGGCTCGAGATGCCGCCGGAGATGCTCTTCTTCAGCTCCCAGCCCTCGTGGAGCATCGCGCCGAGCGGGTCGACGTCGCCGGCGCGCAGGGCCTCGCGCGCCTCGTAGGCGAGGTCGCGCAGGCGGACCATCTGGCGGTCCTTGACCTCGAACTTCGCGCGGAAGCGGCGCAGGACCGGGCCGGCGCGGCGCGTGACGCCGGTGTAGACGAGCAGGAGGCGCTCCGCCAGGCGGCGGCGCGCGTCCTCGCCCAGGACGATCGGGTCCGCGCGCACGGTGCCGTCGGGCATGAACTCGAGGGACTGGAAGCCGCCGTAGGCGGCGATGTACTGGTCCTGCTTGCCGATCGGCTCGCGCAGGCGCTTGATCTCGATCTCGCAGGCCTCGCGCGCGAGGTCCTCGGCGGTCCGGTACTCGCCCTTGAACGCGTGTAGGGCGTGCAGGACGCCGACGGTGAAGCTCGACGAGGAGCCCAGGCCCGTGCCGCCGATGACGTCGGACATCGACGTGATCTCGACGCCCTTGTTCAGGCCGACGAGCTTCAGGCACTCGCGCAGGATCGGGTGGCGGACGTCCGACGCGCGCTTGACGAGCTCGGTCCGGCTGTACTTCAGCAGGATCGACTCGTCGAAGTAGCGGTTGACGGTCACGTACATGAACTTGTCGATCGCGGTCGAGACGACCGCGCCCGGACGGCGCCCGTAGAAGGCCTCCAGGTCGGTGCCGCCGCCGACGAAGCTGATCCGGAACGGGGTGCGCGAGATGATCATCGGGTCCTCGGCAGGAGCGCCTCCGCGCGCGCCAGGCGCTCCGGCGTGCCCAGGTCGGCGAGGGTCTCCTTCGTGCGGTACGCGCGCAGGTCGAGGCCGCGGCGCAGGGCCTGCGGGAAGACGTCGCGGCCGAAGTCGCTCGGGGCGTCCGCGGGGGCGAGGTCCAGCACGGGGCCGCGCACGGCCCAGACCGCGGCCAGCGCCAGGGGCTCGTGCGGCTCGCCGGGCTTCGCGCGATAGAAGCCGGTCAGGCGCTCGCCGTCGACGCGCGCGAGGTCCGAGTCGAACGGATGGTCGGTCTCGATCAGGGCCAGGGTCGCCGCGGCCTCGGGCCGCGCCGCGTGGAAGTCGGCGAAGCGCTTGAAGTCCATGTCCGCGTAGAGGTCGCCGTAGACGACGAGCAGGTCGTCGCCGAGCTCGCCGCGCAGGTCGGCGACGGCGCCGGCGGTGCCGCGCGGGGAGGTCTCGACGGCGTAGCGCAGGCGCGCGCCCCAGCGCGAGCCGTCGCCGAAGTGCTCCCGGACGACCTCCGGCTTGTAGCCGAGGCTGAGCGTCAGCTCGCGCCAGCCGCTGCGCACCAGCGCCTCGATGAGGCGCTCGAGGATCGGCCGGCCGCCGAAGGGCAGCATCGGCTTGGGGCACTCCGCGGTCGCGCCGCCCATGCGCTCCCCCCGTCCGCCCGCCACGATCACCGCGGGGATCACGCCCGCTTCTGCTTCAGGTAGAACGTCAGGATGTGCGCGACGGACATGTGCAGGTCCTCGATCACGCCGTACTGGTCGGACGGGATCAGCAGGACCTCGTCGCAGAGGGCCTTCAGGCGGCCGCCGTCGAAGCCGAGCAGGCCGACGACCGCCGCGCCGCGCCGGCGCGCCAGGCGCGCGGCGGCGACGAGGTTCGGCGAGTTGCCGGAGCCGCTGATCAGGATCACGACGTCGCCGGGGGCGGCGACGTTCTCGAGCTGGCGCGAGAAGGTCTCGTCGAAGGAGAGGTCGTTGGCGACCGCGGTCAGGAAGGCGGCGTTGTCGGACAGCGAGACGGCCTTCAGCGGCTTGGCGCCCTTGACGGCCGCGGTCTTGCCGAAGTCGCAGCCGACGTGGGCGGCGGTCGCGGCCGAGCCGCCGTTGCCGCAGACCCAGACGAAGCGGCCGCGGGCCTGCGCGCGCTCGACGACGGCCGCGAGGCGCGCGAGCGCGTCGAGGTCCAGGAGCCGCCACTGCTCGAGGGTCCGCTCGCGGTACCAGCGCGCGAAGCCCTTCGCGTCCAGGCCGCCGGGCCCGGTCACGTGGGTCGCGCCCGGCTTGGTGCCGCGGACGGACTTTTTCGCCGATCTCACCGCCGGCATTCTATCAAAAGGCGGACTTCCACTCGTCCTCCTTGAACCCGAGGAGGCCGCGGTCCTTCAGCAGGACGAACGGACGCTTGACGAGCTTGCCGTGGCGGGCGAGGAGGTCCAGGGCCTCGCCCTCCCCCATCCCGGCCTTGAGCTTGTCGCCGATCTTCAGCTCGCGGTACATCAGGCCGGACGTGTTGAAGAGCCTCCTCACGTCGCCGGCGAAGGCCAGCATCGCCTTCAGCTCGGCCTTGGAGGGCGGGGTCGCGACGATCGGAACGCGCTCGTAGGCGACGCCGCGCGCGTCGAGGAACTTCAGGGCCTTGCGGCAGGTGGAACAGCCTTCGTACTCGTAGATTCGGGGCTTCATCGGGCGATTATAGCGCTCTAATAGGGAAGGTAGGCCCTCCGGTCCCTCGCGCGAGGGCACAAAGACGCCGCTCCGCTGGGACCTCGGACCCCGGGCCTCCCCGACGGGAAAGGCTACACTGGTTTCATGAATCGCCCTCTGCGCCGCGGACTCGGACTCCTGCTGTGCGCCGCCCTCGTCGGCGGCTTCTTCCCCCCGGAGGCCGTCCGCGCCGCAGGCCTGGCCGTCTCGATGGGCGCGGAGGCGGGACTGCCCTCCGGCGCCGCGGCCGCGGCGGCCGGCGTCCCGTCCGCCGCCGCTGCTGGCGCGCCGATCCCGGCCGTCTCGCTGTCCGCCTCGCCGCTGTAGGCCCTCGC
>JAGWRY010000106.1 GCA_028869495.1 Elusimicrobiota bacterium
TCGACCCTGACCGGGCGCGTCGTCGCGGCCGACGGCTCGGCGCTGACGTCGCCGCTCGGCGCCGGCGGCGCGGCCGCGCCGGGCGCGGCGCTGTACCTGCAGACGGCGGAGGTCCCGCCGGCCGAGGACCCGCTGGCCGACCTCGCGCTGCGCACGGCCCCCGACGGGAGCTTCGCGATCCCCGCGCTGGCGACCGGCTCCTACCGGCTGACGGTCTCGGCGCTGGGCCTGGCGCCGGCGCAGAAGGCGGCGATCGTCGCCGGGCCCGGGACGACGGACCTGGGGACGATCACGCTCGGCGCCGGCGGCGTGCTCTCCGGCGTCCTGCGCCTGCCCGACGGCTCGGCGCCGTCCGAGTCCGAGGTGCTGGCGCTGGCGGCGGCCTCGCCCGACTCGTCCCAGTTCGTCTACGCGGCGCTGACGCGCGACCCGGCCACGCGGACCGTGACCGGCTACCGCCTCGGGGGGCTGACGCCGGGGCAGGCCTACCGCCTGGTCGTCTCCGGGCCGGGCGGGACCGCCTACGTGCCGCCGGAGGGGGCGGACGTCGTGCTCGCGAGCTCGGTCGACCCGCGCGCGCTGGACCTGACGCTGAACCCCCCGGCGGGGCCGGTCTCGTTCCGCGCGAGCCGGACGGGGGCGGACTGGACGGTGCGCGCGCTCTTCCCGCGGCCGCTGCGCGAGCGCTACGCGTCCGACGACGACGCGTCGGCGATCCTGTCGACCGTGTCGGCGCTGGGCGCGCCGAGCGGCGCGGCGATCGCGGCGGACCGGATGTCGGTCTCCCTGGCGTACGCGCCGGCCCTCGGCGAGACGTCGGCGACCTTCCGCGCGCGCGCGGCGCTGGCGGCGACGGACTGGGGCTCGTCCTCGCCGTCGTCCCCGGACCTGACGGAGGACGCGACGGCGGTCCTGCCTCTGTCGGCCGACGGGCAGAGCGCGTCGGTCGTGTCGAACGCCTTCGGCGGGGCGCTGGCCCTCGACGGCGACGCGTCGCGCGCGCTCCTGCCGCGCGGGGCGTTCGCGGTCGACGCGGCCTCGACCGTCGCGGTCTCCTTCACGCGGGCGCCGGTCCCCGGCGCGTTCGGAGCGGACGCCCCGTCGATCCCGGCGGCCAGCGAGTTCTACGCGCTGAGCCTGCCGGCGGGGGTGCCGGACTCGCTCCAGCGCGCGGCGACGCTGACGCTCGCCTACTCCAGCTCGGTCGCCGACGCGTCGGGCCTGCGCCTGTACTGGTGGAACGCGGCGGCGCGGGCCTACGTGCTCCAGCCGGACGCCCTCGGCGGCGCGCCGCGGATCGACGCGTCGGCGCGCACGTTCACGCAGACCGTCGCGCACTTCTCGACGTACGTCCTGCTCGACGCCTCCGCCGGGTCGCTCGGCGGCTCGTCGTACGGCGGCGGCGACCTCAAGGCCTACAACTTCCCGAACCCGTTCGACCTGAGCGTGAAGACGGTCACGACGATCCACGGCGGCGGCTCGCCGTCGGTGCGCGGGACGCTGATCAGCGTGTCGGTGCCGCCCGGGCTGTCGGGCGGGGGGACCCTGCGCGTCTTCGACGTGACCGGGCGGCGCGTGCGCGAGATCGACCTCGGGACCCTGTCGGGCGGGCGCGTCTACTACCAGGGCTGGGACGGGCGCAACGACTCCGGCGCCGACGTCGCCAGCGGCCTCTACATCGGCCAGGTCGAGGTCGGGAGCCGGAGCGTCACCTTCGAGATGGCGGTGCTCAAGTGAGGCGGCGCCTGGCGGCCGTCTTGGCCCTGCTGGCGGCCCTCGCGGGGCCGGCGGCGGCGTTCGGCGGCGCGGGCAAGGGCACGGCCGGCGCGGCCTTCCTGACGCTGACGCCGGGCGCGCGCGCGCAGGCGCTGGGCGGCGCGCTCGGCGGCGTCGCCGACGACGGCCTGGCCGCGGCCTACAACCCGGCGGGACTGGGCTTCCTCGACCGCATCGAGTTCGACGCGGGGCGCCAGGCGCTCTTCGCGGGCCTCGACTACGACTACGCGGTGCTGAGCGTGCCGGTGCTCTCGTGGACGGACAAGCCGGAGCGCGCCGCCGACTGGGGCGTCACGGCGGCCTCGGTCTACAGCCTCGGCGCGACGGGCATCCCGCGCCGCGGCCTCGTCGAGACCGACTCGCCGACCGGGACGTTCTCCGCGTCCGACCGCGCCTACGCGCTGTCCTACGGGCTGGCGCTCTCGCCGGAGCTGGCCGTCGGCGGCACGCTCAAGTATGTGGACGAGCAGCTGGACACGGCGCGCGCGGGCGCGGTCACCGGCGGCGCGGGCGCGCTCTTCAAGCGCGGCGACTGGTCCTTCGGCGCGGGCCTGCGCGACGCCTTCGGCA
>JAGWRY010000107.1 GCA_028869495.1 Elusimicrobiota bacterium
CGGGGTTCTGGGCCCCGGCGGCCGCGTCGACCGCCGGCGCCTGGGCGCGCTCGCCTTCCGCGACGCGGCCGCGCGGCGGCGCCTCGAGCGCGCGACGCATCCGGCGATCCTGCGCGAGATGCGCCGGCGCCTGCGCCGCGCCCGCGGGGTCGTGGTCGTCGACGCGCCCCTGCTCTTCGAGAAGGGCCTGCAGGGGGAGTTCGACGCGACCGTCCTCGTCGGCTGCCCGGCGGCCGTCCGCGCGCGCCGCGTCGCGCGCCGCGACGGCCTGCCCGCCGCCGAGGTCCGGCGCCGGATGTCCGCCCAGTGGCCGGACGCGCGCAAGCGCGCGCTGGCCGACTACGCTCTTTTCAACGACTCGACCCGAAACGCCTTGAGGGCGGGGGTCCGCCGGCTTCACGCCGGTCTCTCGCTCCTGTGCGGAGGAACGCCGAATGGAAACGCCGACTAAGACGACCGATCAGACGAAGGACCCGTCCGCGCCCGCGCCCGCCGCGCCGGCCCCGGCGCCGCTGAAGCCCCTGGAGACGGCCGAGCTCGCGAAGAAGACGATCGCCGAGCTGTCGGCGATCGCCAAGGAGCTCAAGCTCGACGGCGTCTCGGGACTGCGCAAGCAGGAGCTGATCGCGAAGATCGTCGAGGGCCAGCTGAAGGCCAACGGGATGATCTTCGACGAGGGCGTCCTCGAGGTCCTGCCCGACGGGTTCGGCTTCCTGCGCTCGCCGGACTACTCGTACCTGCCCGGGCCCGACGACATCTACATGTCGCCGTCGCAGATCAAGAAGTTCGGCCTGCGCAAGGGCGACATGGTCGCCGGCTTCGTGCGCCCGCCGAAGGACGGCGAGCGCTTCATGGCGCTCCTGCAGGTCAAGCGCATCAACGGCGTCGACGCGGAGATGCTGAAGGACCGCCCGCTCTTCGACAACCTGACGCCCCTGCACCCGGACCGCCGCTTCCGCCTCGAGACGACCCGCGAGGAGGTCACGACGCGCCTGATGGACCTGATCTGCCCGATCGGCATGGGCCAGCGCGGGCTGATCGTCGCGCCCCCGAAGACCGGCAAGACCGTGATCCTGCAGAAGATCGCCAACGCGATCGCGAAGAACCACCCGGACACGGTGATCCTGGTCCTGCTGATCGACGAGCGCCCGGAAGAGGTCACCGAGATGCAGCGCTCGATCAAGGGCGAGGTGATCGCGTCCACCTTCGACGAGCCGGCCGAGCGCCACGTGCAGGTCTCGGAGATGGCGCTCGAGAAGGCGAAGCGCCAAGTCGAGCTCGGCAAGAACGTCGTGATCCTGCTCGACTCGATCACCCGGCTGGCGCGCGCGTACAACACCTGCACGCCGTCGTCGGGCCGCGTGCTGTCGGGCGGCCTCGAGGCGACGTCGCTGCAGCGCCCGAAGCGCTTCCTGGGCGCGGCGCGCAACATCGAGGAGGGGGGCAGCCTGACGATCCTGGCGACCGCCCTGATCGACACCGGCTCGCGCATGGACGAGGTGATCTTCGAGGAGTTCAAGGGCACCGGAAACTCCGAGGTCTACCTCGACCGCAAGCTCGCCGACCGGCGCATGTGGCCGGCGATCGAG
>JAGWRY010000108.1 GCA_028869495.1 Elusimicrobiota bacterium
GGAGGCGGCGGAGCCCGCGGCGGCCTCGGCGGCGACGACCTGCGCGGCGGAGGGGACGGCCTGGAGGCCGGAGCCGAGGACGATCAGGGCGGCGAGCGCGGCGGAGAAGGCCTTCTTGGCCCGGGAGAGGGAGTTCATGTCCTTATTATGCCCGGGCGGCCCGCTCCGGGCATGAGACGTTGGGCCGCGCGCGGGGAGGACTTCGGCCCAGACGGAATTGGGACTTTCGGCGGGGGGCGTCAGCCCCGCCAGACGAAGCCGGGATCGGCCTCGGCGGCCAGCGGCAGGGCGGCGTCCTTCGGGCTGACGACGATCTCGGCGCGGGGCAAAGGCCACTTCACGCCCAGCGCCGGGTCGTCCCAGCGCACGCCGCCGTCGGCGGCGGGGTCGAAGAAGCCGGTCACCTTGTAGGCGACGTCGGCGCTCTCGGAGAGGGCGCAGAAGCCGTGCGCGAAGCCGGCCGGGACCCAGAACGCGCGGTTGCCCGCGTCCGTCAGCTCGATCGACGCCCACTTCCCGTACGTCGGCGAGCCGCGGCGCAGGTCGACGGCGACGTCGAAGATCCTCCCGCGCGAGCAGCGCACGAGCTTGCCGATCGCGGCCGGTTCGCGCTGATAGTGGAGGCCGCGCAGGACGCCGCGGCGCGAGCGCGAGAGGTTGTCCTGGACGAGCGGGGGCAGGCCCGCCTTCGCCCAGTCGTCGGCGCGCCAGCTCTCCAGGAAGAAGCCGCGGTCGTCGGGGAAGGCACGGCCCTCGACCAGCAGGAGGCCGGGCAGTCCGCCGTAGGGGGTCAGCGTGTAAGGCACGGCGGGATTCTAGCGTTTCGCGGGGGCCGCGTCCACGTCAGGCCGGGCGCGCGGACGGGGCGGCGCGGCGCAGGAGGGTCTGCACGCGGGCGATCAACTCGACGAAGCCGAACGGCTTGGCGACGTAGTCGTCGGCGCCGGCGCCGAGCCCCTCGGCGATCTCGGCCGGAGACTTGCGCGCGGACAGGAACAAGACCGGGACGGCGGCGTAGCGCTCGTCGGCGCGCATCGCGCGGCAGAGCTCGAGGCCGTCCTCGTCGGGAAGGCCGCGGTCGAGGATGACCAGGTCGGGAGCGAACTCGTCGAGCTGGGCGCGCGCGTCGGCGACGCTCGCCGCGGTGCGCACCAGGTAGCGCTCCTCCTCGAGCACGTACTTGACGAAGCTGGCGGTGTCCTCGTCGTCCTCCACGACCAGAAGCTTCATGGGCCCCTCCTGGCCCTAGTGTGGGGCGCGGACGCCCGCCGGTCAATGAAAAAACCGGCAAAAGGGCGGTGAAAGGACGGCAAAGGCCCGCGCGGGCCTCAGGCCTTGGCGGGGACCGCCGCGCGGGTCTTCTCGAGTTCGGCCTTCCAGTACGCCTGGCCCTCGGGCGGGAGGGTGAAGACGGGGTCGAGGTACTCGTAGCGGCGAGTCAGCGCGTCGGCGTCGTCGGCCTCGATGCCGGTGCGGTAGTTCTTGGTCCAGTACGAGACGCCCTTGACCCGGTCGTAGTCGGCCAGCTGGTGGATCCAGCGCTTGCCGACGTACGGGACGTCGACGGTCACGCGCGGGGTCGCGAAGCCGGGCAGGTAGCCCATGATGTCGTGCTGGAGCTTCAGGCCCTCGGCGACGGAGACGCGCCAGTGCTCGGAGTTCGGGATCATGTCGGGCATGTAGAAGTAGTACGGCATGATCTTCGCGTGATCGAGCAGCATGAAGCAGAGCTCAAGCATGTCCTTCTGGGTGTCGTTGACGCCGCGCAGGAGCACGCCTTGGTTGCGCACGTCGCGGTAGCCCATCTCCAGCAGCTTGCGCACGGCCCGGCCGACGAGGGGGGTCACCTGGTTGGCGTGGTTGACGTGGGTGTGGACGGCGATGTCGACCTCGCGCTCCCAGGCCTTCTTGGCCAGTCGGTCGAGGGCCTTGAGAACGTCGTCCTGGAGGAAGTGCTGGGGCAGGCCCTGCAGCCCCTTGGTCGCGAGCCGGATGTCGCGGATGTTGGGGATGTCCATCAGCGCCGAGACGAACTGCTCGAGCTGGGCGATCGGCACGTTGGCGACGTCGCCGCCGGAGACCACGACGTCGCGGACCATCGGGGTCCGGCGCAGGTAGTCGAGCATCGCCGCGTAGCGGTCCTTCGGGGACGCCGAGAACTTGTGCTTCTGGACCTGCGGGACGGTGTTGCCGACCAGGTCCATGCGCGTGCAGTGGCCGCAGTACTGGGGGCAGGTCGAGATCATCTCGGCCAGCACCTTGGTCGGGTAGCGGTGAGTGAGGCCTTCCGTCGCCCACATCTCGGACTCGTGCAGGGAGTCGCGCGAGGCGCGCGGGTGGTTCGGCCAGTCGCTCCGGCGGTCGGAGAACATCGGCAGCATGTAGCGGCGGACCGGGTCGTTCTTCAGGTCCTTCTCGTCCATGCAGTTGAGCATCTGCGGCGGGATCAGGATGGACATGGTGGCCATGTCCTTCTGGTCGCGCAGGATGTCCTCGGCCA
>JAGWRY010000109.1 GCA_028869495.1 Elusimicrobiota bacterium
CGTCCGCCGCCGGACCGTCCGCCGCCGGACCGTCCGCCGCCGGGCCGCCCGCCGCCGCTAGACGCCGGCCGGCGTCTTCGCCGCGCGCTCGGCCTCGAGCACCGCGAGCGTCGTCCTCAGCACCGCGTCCGGGTTCAGCGACAGGCTGTCGATGCCCTGTTCGACCAGGAAGCGCGCGAAGTCCGGGTAATCGCTCGGGGCTTGCCCGCAGATGCCGATCTTGCGCCCCTTCGCCTTCGCGGTGCGGATCACCGACGCGATCATCCGCTTGACCGCCTCGTCGCGCTCGTCGAAGACGGGGGCGACGACCTCGGAGTCCCGGTCGACGCCGAGCACCAGCTGGGTCAGGTCGTTGGAGCCGATCGAGAAGCCGTCGAAGATCTCGGCGAAACGCTCGGCCAGGATCACGTTGCTCGGGATCTCGCACATCACGTAGACCTCGAGCCCGTCCTCCCCGCGCCGCAGGCCGTTCTCGGCCATCACGTCGAGGACCTTGCGTCCCTCCTCGACGGTCCGGCAGAACGGGATCATCAGCTTCAGGTTCTTAAGCCCCATCACCGAGCGCACCTTCAGCGCCGCCCGGCACTCGAGCGCGAAGCCGTCGCGGTAGCGCGGGTGGTAGTAGCGCGACGCCCCGCGGAACCCCAGCATCGGGTTCTCCTCGGCCGGCTCGAACGCGGCGCCGCCGAGCAGGCGCGCGTACTCGTTCGTCTTGAAGTCGCTCAGGCGCAGGATCACTTCCTTCGGCGAAAACGCCGCGGCCAGCGTCGCGATCCCCTCGGCCAGGCGGTCGACGAAGTAGGCGGGCTTGTCGGCCCAGCCGGCGGTCAGGCGCTTGATCTCGGCGCGCTCGGACGCCGCCTCGACCTTCTCCGGGTGCAGGAGCGCCAGCGGGTGGACCTTGACCCAGTTCGAGACGACGAACTCCATGCGCGCCAGCCCGACGCCGTCGTTGGGCAGGAACTGCAGGGAGAAGACCCGTTCCGGGTCGGCGACGTTCATCATGATCTTCGTGCGCGGGCGCGCGAGCCCCTTGAGGTCCACGCGCTCGACGTCGAACGGCAGGGCGCCGTCGTAGACGCGGCCCGTCTCCCCCTCCGCGCAGGAGACGGTGACCGCGCGGCCGTCGCCGAGCGCCCGGATCGCGCCGGCGGCGCCGACGACCGCGGGCAGGCCCAGCTCGCGGCTGACGATCGCCGCGTGGCAGGTGCGCCCGCCGCGCTCGGTCACGATCGCGGCGGCCTTCTTCATCAGCGGCTCCCAGTCCGGGTCGGTCTTCTCGGCGACGAGGATCTCGCCGTCCTGGAACTCGGAGAGGACCCGCGGATCGCGCACGACGCGCGCGCGCCCCGACGCGATCCGCTCGCCGACGCTGCGCCCGGTCACGAGGACCGTTCCCGGCTTCTTCAGCCGGTACGTCTCCAGCGCGTCCGCGCGGCGGCGGGACTGCACGGTCTCCGGCCGCGCCTGCACGACGAAGAGCTCGCCGCTGCGCCCGTCCTTCGCCCATTCCAGGTCCATCGGCGTCGGCCGGCCCGCGCGCGCGCCGTAATGCTCCTCGACCGCGCAGGCCCAGCGCGCGAGCTGGAGGATCTCGTCGTCGGAGAGCGCGAAGCGCGCGCGCTCCTCGTCGGGCACGCGCACGTTGCGCACGCGCTTGGTCCCCTCCTCGTCGTAGACGAGCCTCTGCTCCTTGCCGCCCAGCGTGCGGCGCAGGATCGGGCGGAAGCCGCCTTTGAGCGCCGGCTTGAACACGCAGTACTCGTCGGGGTTGACCGCCCCCTGCACGACGTTCTCGCCCAGGCCGTAGGCGGCGTTGATCAGCACGACGTCGCGGAAGCCCGACTCGGTGTCGAGCGTGAAGGCGACGCCGGAGGCCGCCAGGTCCGAGCGCACCATGCGCTGGACGCCGACCGAGAGGGCCACGCGCTCGGCGTCGAAGCCGCGCTCGGCGCGGTACGAGATCGCCCGCGCCGTGAACAGCGACGCGAAGCAGCGCCGCACGCACTCGAGCAGATCCGCGCGCCCGGCCACGTTCAGGAAGGTCTCCTGCTGGCCGGCGAAGCTGGCCTCGGGCAGGTCCTCCGCGGTCGCCGAGCTGCGCACGGCGACGTCGAGGTCCTCGCGCCCGCCGCCGAGCGCGCGGTAGGCCGCGGCGATCTCCTCGGCCAGCGCCGGCGGCAAGGGCGCGGCGCGGAACGCCGCGCGCAGCGCCCGCGCGCGCCGGGCCAGTTCGTCCGTGTCGCGCGGGTCCAGGCCCGCGAGGGTCCTCGCGATCGCCCGGTCCAGCCCGGCCTCGCGCACGAAGAGGCGGTAGGCGTCCGCCGTCGTCGCGAACCCTCCCGGCACGCGCACGCCCGCGGCCGACAGCGTCCGGATCATCTCCCCGAGCGACGCGTTCTTGCCCCCGACCCGCGGCACGTCGGACAGCCCGACCTCCTCCAGCGGCACGACCAGGCGCGTCTTCGCGTTGCCCATGGCCCCTCCTCGCTCCCCCTCGAATCAAGCAACGGGACGTCCCGCGCGCGGCGCGGGGCCGCCTCGTTGCAACCTCTCGGACCGGCGAGCGCCGCACGGGAGGGGACCATGGGCGGAAGATTCGACGGGAAGACGGCGATCGTGACCGGGGCGGCCTCGGGGATCGGGCGCGCGGCGGCGCTGGCCTTCGCGCGGGAAGGCGCGGACGTCGCCGTCGCCGACGTCTCGGCCCGGGGCGGCGAGGAGACCGCGGCGCTGGCCCGGAAGGCCGGCGCGAAGGCGTTCTTCGTCGCCTGCGACGTGTCGAAGCCCGCCGACGCGCGGGCCCTCGTCGCCCGGACGCTGAAGGAGTTCGGACGCCTCGACTGCGCGTTCAACGACGCCGGCGTCGAGGGCGAGCAGGCCGCGACGCAGGACTGCACGGAGGCGAACTTCGACCGCGTGATCGGGATCAACCTGAAGGGCGTCTGGCTCTGCATGAAGGCCGAGATCCCGGCGATGCTCGAGACCGGCGGCGGCGCGATCGTCAACTGCTCGTCGGTCGCCGGCCTCGTCGGCTTTCAAGGCCTCCCCGCCTACACGGCGAGCAAGCACGGCGTGCTGGGGCTGACGAAGGCCGCCGCGCTCGAGCTCGCGAAGTCCGGGATCCGCGTCAACGCGGTCTGTCCGGGCGTGATCCGAACGCCGATGATCGACCGCTTCACGAAGGACGACCCGACCGCGCTGGCCGGACTGACCTCCGGCGAGCCGGTCGGGCGTCTCGGACGCCCGGAGGAGGTCGCCGCGGCCGTGCTCTGGCTCTGCTCGGACGGCGCGTCCTTCACGACCGGGCAGGCCCTCGCCGTGGACGGCGGCTGGGTCGCGCAGTAGCCGCCGCGCCGGCCGGCTCGCGGAGCTCGCGCCAAGCCTCGCGCAGGCGCGGCAGCGCGCGGCGGAACGCCGCGACCGCGTCGGGGCGGAAGGCCCGTCCGGCCTGCGCGGCGATGTAGCGCGCGCTCGCGTCGAACGTCCACGCCGGCTTGTAGACGCGCTCGGCGGTCAGCGCGTCGAGGACGTCGGCCAGCGCGACGAGCTGGACCTCGAGCGTCAGCGCGTCCCCCTTCAGGCCGCGCGGGTAGCCGCCGCCGTCCCAGCGCTCGTGGTGCGCCAGCGCGACCTCGGCCGCCAGGCGCAGCAGGGGGCTCTTCGCGTCGGAGAGGATCTCCCAGCCGATGCGCGGGTGCTCCTTCATCCGCGCGAACTCGCGCGGCGTCAGGCGCCCGGCCTTGCGCAGGACCGAGTCCGGCACGCCGACCTTGCCGATGTCGTGCAGGAGGCTCGCGCATTCGACGTCCTCGGCGCGCGCCTCGGGCAGTCCGGCCGCCAGCGCGAGGATCTTCGAGTAGCGCCCGATCCGGCGCAGGTGCGGCCCGGTGTCCCTCGCGTCGCGGAATTCGGCCGTGCGCGCGAGGCGGTGCACGGTCTCGAGATAGGAGTCGCGCAGCTCCTCGTAGAGGCGCGCGCTCTCGACGGCCGCGCCGGCCAGCGTGCCGAGGATGCGCAGCAGGTCCTCGTCCTCCGCGTCGAAAGGCCCGCGGCGCTTGTTCAGCACTTCGAAGGCCCCGAACGCGCGCCCGGACGGATCGATCAGCGGGACCGCGAGGATGCTGCGCGCGCGGTAGCCCGTCGCGCGCTCGAAGGACGGATCGAAGCGCGGGTCGGCGTGCGCGTCGTCGACGCGCAGCGGGCGGCCCGACGCGACGACGCGCCCGACGATCCCCCGCCCGAGCGGCACGCGCAGGTCGCGGCTCTCGAGCCCGTGCGCGACCGGCGTCCACAGCTCGCGCCGCGCCTCGTCGACGAGGAAGATCGTGCAGCGCTCGGCGCCGAGGACGTCGCGCGCCTCTCCGGCGATCAGGGCCAGCAGCGGGCGCAGGCGCACCGCGCCGCGCAGGCGCGCGCCGAAGCGCACGAGCATCCGGTAGCGCAGTTCGTCGCGCCGCGAGCGCTCCCGCTCCTCCTCCGGCCGCCGCGCGATCCCCCGGCTCATGGCGCCTCCGTGCGTCCGACGTCCGTCCTTCGAGCCGCAACGTTTCGCCCCGCGCGGACGCGGGCGCGAACGTTGCTATGATGGACGTCATGGCCGACACGGGATCCTCGTCCGCCGCCCATCGCGAGGCCTGGATCGCGGCCTTCTCCGCCGCCGGCATCGCCGCGAACCTTCTGCTGGCGTGGGCCGAGGCGCCCGCCCTCGCCCGCGCCGTTCCTCTATACGCCGCCGTCGCGGCCGGGGCGCCGCTCCTGCTGGCCGGGATCTGGGACAAGCTGAAGCGGCGGGAGCTCGGCGCCGACGTTCTGGCCGGCGTCTCGATGCTCGCCGCGGCCGCGCTGGGCCAGTGGCTCGTCGCCGCGATCCTGGTCCTGATGCTCTCCGGCGGCGGCGCGCTCGAGCGCTTCGCCTCGCGCCGCGCGACCTCGGTCCTCGACGCGCTGGCCCGCCGGATGCCCCAGCTCGCGCACCGGCGCCGCCCGGAGGGAGGCCTCGCCGACGTCCCGGTCGCCGCGGTCGCGGTCGGCGACGTCCTCGCGGTCCTGCCGCACGAGCTCTGCCCGGTGGACGGCCTGGTCGTCGAGGGACGCGGGGCCATGGACGAGTCCTACCTGACCGGCGAGCCCTACCGCATCGCGAAGACCCCGGGCTCGACGGTCCTCTCCGGCGCGATCAACGGCGAGAGCGTGCTGACGATCCGCGCGTCCAGGGCCGCCGCCGACTCGCGCTACGCGAGCATCATGAAGGTGATGGAGGACGTCGAGAACCGGCGCCCCGACCTGCGCCGCCTCGGAGACCAGCTCGCGGCCTGGTACGCGCCGCTCGCGCTCGGCCTGGCCGTCGCCGCGGGGCTGTGGAGCGGCAGCGCCGAGCGCTTCCTCGCGGTCCTGGTCGTCGCGACGCCGTGCCCGCTGCTGATCGCGATCCCGGTCGCGGTGATCGGCGCGATCTCGCTGTCGGCCGGGCGCGGGATCATCGTCAAGAGCCCGGCGGTCCTCGAGCGCATCACGCGCTGCCGCACCGTGATCCTCGACAAGACCGGCACGCTGACGCTGGGCAAGCCCTCGCTGACCGAGGTCCTTCCGGCGCCGGGGCTCGCGCCGGAGGAGGCCCTGCGCCTGGCCGCCGGGCTCGAGCGCTACTCGCGGCACCCGCTGGCCGAGGCGGTCCTGCGCGCCGCCGAGGAGGCCGGCCTGGTCCTGCCCGACGCCGCGCGCGTCTCCGAGAAGCCCGGCGAGGGCCTCTCCGGAGAGATCGGCGGGCGCCGCCTGCGCCTGGCCGGGCGCAAGGCCGCGCCGCCCGAGGTTCTCGCGGCCCTGCCGGCGTCCGAGCCGGGACTCGAATGCCTGCTGCTGGCCGACGGGGCGTTGGCGGCCCTCCTGCGCTTCCGCGACGCGCCGCGCCCGGAGAGCGGCCGCTTCCTCGAGCACCTGTCGCCCCGCCACGGCGTCGCGCGCGTCCTGCTCGTTTCCGGGGACCGCGAGAGCGAGGTGCGCTGGCTGGCCGAACGCGTCGGCATCACCCAGCTCGCGGCCGGGCAGAGCCCCGAGCAGAAGGTCGCGATCGTCGCCGCGGAGACCGCGAAGGCGCAGACCCTGTTCGTCGGCGACGGCATCAACGACGCGCCGGCCCTGGCCGCCGCGACGGTCGGCGTCGCGATCGGACAGAACAGCGACGTGACTTCCGCGGCCGCGGGCGCGGTGATCCTGACGCCGTCCCTGGGCAAGCTCGACGAGCTGATCCACATCGGGCGGCGCATGCGCGGGATCGCGCTGCAGAGCGCGGTCGGCGGGATGCTCCTCAGCCTCCTCGGCATGGCCCTGGCCGCGGCCGGGCACCTGACCCCGATCGAAGGCGCGGTCGCCCAGGAGCTCATCGACCTGGCCGCCGTCCTCAACGCCGTCCGCGTCGCCCTGCCTCCCTCGGGCCTGACGGATTTCTAGGCTTCCCCAAAGGGCCTAAAATCAACCGGGCCCATGGGCCTATTTCCCCTTGCATCGCCCCCGGGCATTTGCCAGGATGCAGTCATCCTGGAGGTCACCCCATGAAAATTGCCGCCGCCGTTCCCGTCGTCGGCGCCCTGGCTCTCCTGCTCGGCGCCGCCGCTCCGCAGCCCGCGCGACGCGACCTGCCGAACAGCTTCCTGCCCCCGAACTCGATGCGCATCGAGGTCGACGCGATGGGCGCGGGCGGCATCACGCACGCGCAGTTCGACGCCGTGATGGACCAGATGCAGGCCGTCTACGGGCCGATCATCGCCGCCCGCGGAGGCCAGCTCGTGATCAACCGCCTCTGGGACGACCCGACCGTCAACGCGTCGGCCGAGCGCAACGGCGACCAATACGTGCTGAACATGTACGGAGGACTGGCGCGGCACCCCGCGATCACCCAGGACGGGATGATGCTCGTCGCCTGCCACGAGATGGGGCATCACCTCGGCGGCGCGCCGAAGTTCTCCGGCGGCGACTGGGCCTCCGACGAGGGCGAGGCGGACTACTTCGCGACGTCGAAGTGCCTGCACCGGATGTTCGCGGACACCGCGACGCGCGTCTTCACCCGCTCGAGCGACGACAACGCGGTCGCGCGCAAGGCCTGCGACGCTTCCTACAAGAGCCGCTCCGACCGCGCGATCTGCTACCGCACCGCGATGGCGGGGATGTCGGTCACCGCGCTCTTCACGGACCTGGGCGGCGACCCGGCGGCCCACTTCGACACGCCGGACACGAGCGTGGTCGCCCAGACCGACGACTCGCACCCGGCCAGCCAGTGCCGCCTGGACACCTACTTCCAGGGCGCGCTGTGCACGAAGTCCTGGAAGATCGACATGGACGACAACGACCCGGCGGTCGGCGCCTGCGTCGCGTCGCAGGGCTACACGGTCGGCCTGCGGCCGCGCTGCTGGTACAAGCCGCCGGCCGGCGAGCTTCGGTCGGAAGCGGTCGCCTCGCGCGCGCCTCTGCGCACGGACGCGTCGCCCTCGGCCGCGCTGTCGTCCCTCAAGGGCGGGCGGGCCTTCGTCGGACTCTGAGCCGTCCCGCTTCGAACAGGAGCCCCCCGCCGGCGCGCCGGCGGGGGGCCTTTTTTCGCCCGGCACCCCCCCCCGATTTTTCCGCCCCGTCCGTCGAACTTTCTCCCCCGCGGGAGAGCGGGCCATGCTACAATAATGACGCGGACGCAGTACTCCGTGCCACGCGAGACGTACGGACGTGAGCAAGACGCATCAATACGAGGATAAGAAGACATACATGGCTACGGGCAAAGTGAAGTGGTTCAACGACCAGAAGGGCTTCGGCTTCATCACGCCGGACGACGGCTCCAAGGATCTCTTCGTGCATCACACGTCGATCCTGGGCGAGGGCTTCAAGACCCTGGCCGAGAACCAGGCCGTTGAGTTCGACGTCCAGCAGTCCGACAAGGGACCGCGCGCGGCGAACGTCCGCAAGCTCTAATCCAGAGCTGATCGAAACGCGACCCCCGTCTCCCGAAAGGGAGGCGGGGGTCGCACTTTTCCGGCGGCGCGGCTCAGAGCCTCTCGTCCCGGCGGCGGACGCGGCGGCGGTTCAGCAGGAAGGCGGCCGCCGCGGCGAGGAAGGCGCCGGCGGCGATGTGCACCTCCCACGGGCGGAAGCGCCAGCCGAGATCGCCGTAGCTCTCGCGCATCGCCCAGCCGAGGACGGCGAGCACTTCGCAGCGGACGAGGGCTCCCGCGAAGGTCCACGCGGCGTACTCCCACGGGGTCGCCTCCGCCAGGCCCGCCAGGATCGAGCCGAGGATCACGGGGACCACCGGCAGGGCGCGCGCGGCGATGATCACGGGGCCGCGGCGGCGGCTCAGGCGCTTGGCCCAGCGCGCCTGGCCCTTCGCGGACAGGCCGAAGCGCGGGCCGTAGCGCGCGGCGGCCGGCCAGCCCCCGCGGCGCCCCCACCGATAGTACGGGTAGGCTCCGATCGTGATGCCGGCGGCCCCGGGCAGGGCGACGCGCAGGGCCGCCCAGCCGAGGACCGCCGCGACGCCTCCCTTCGGCGCGTAGACGGCGCCCGCCAGCACGAAGGCGGACGGGGCCGGCAGAGGGACCAGGGACTTCCCCAGCCCCCACAGGAAGAGCGAGCCGGGCCCGTGCAGGCCGAGCACGCGCAGCAGCCACGCCGCCCCGGCGGACGCGGGCTCCATCGCCGGGTCAGGCGCCCCGCGCGGCGCCGGCCGCCGCGATCGCGCGGTAGGTGTCGCGCGCGATCAGCAGCTCCTCGTCGGTCGGGATCACGTAGGCCCGCAGGCGCGAGCGGGCGCTCGAGATCAGGCCGGCCTTGCCGCCGGCCAGCGCCGCGTTGCGGCGCTGATCGAGGCTCAAGCCCAGGCACTCGAGACCCGCGCAGATCCGGCGGCGCACGGCCGCCGAGTTCTCCCCGATGCCGCCGGAGAAGATCAGCGCGTCGGCGCCGCCGAGCTCGGCGTAATAGGCGCCGATGTAGCGGCGCACGACCGCGCAGAACAGGTCGATCGCCAGGCGCGCGCGCCGGTCGCCGTGCTCGCGCTCCTCCTCGAGGAGCTCGCGCATGTCGCTGGTCATGCCGGAGACGCCGAGCAGGCCCGACTGCTTGTTGAGCATCGTCAGCAGCTCCGACAGCGAGAACCCCTCCTTGTGCGTCAGGTACTCGAGCACCGAAGCGTCCACGTCCCCGGCCCGCGTGCCCATCAGCATCCCCTCGAGCGGGGTGAAGCCCATCGAGGTGTTGATCGAGGCGCCGCCCTTGACCGCGCAGGCCGAGCAGCCGTTGCCGAGGTGCAGGGTGACGACGTTCACCTTCTCCTTGGGCAGGCCGCGCATCGTCCGGTAGCGGTAGGCGAGGTAGCGGTGCGAGGTCCCGTGGAAGCCGTAGCGGCGGATCTTGTGGCGGCGGTACAGATGGTACGGGATGCCGTACAGGTAGGCGGTCGGCGGCATCGTCGCGTGGAACGCGGTGTCGAAGACGGCCGCCTGCGGCACGCCCGGCCCGAAGATCTCCTGCGCGGCGCGGATGCCCCGCAGATTGGCCGGGTTGTGCAGCGGCGCCAGCTCGACGCACTCCTCGATGCCCTCGATCACGGCGCGGTCGATCAGGACCGAGGCGCGGAACTTCTCGCCGCCGTGGACGACGCGGTGGCCGACCGCGTGGATGTCGGCCGCCGAGCGCAGGCCGTCGATGCCGGAGTCCGGCGAGATCACCCAGCGCACGATCCGGTCGAGCGCCGCGCGGTAGTCGCGCAGCGGCGCGTCCTCCTTGAGCGGCGCGCGCCCCGTCGCCTGGAAGCGGATCAGCGCGAGGCCGCCGACGCGCTCGATGAGGCCCCGGGCCAGGCAGCGGTCTTCGTCGCGCGCGATCAGGGCCTTGTCGGTCTCGATGACCTGGAACTTGATCGAGGACGAGCCGCAGTTGAGGACCAGGACGTTCATGCCGCCAATCGTAGCAAAGACCGCCGGGCCCGGGCGCTGACTTTAGTCGGTCAGGATCGAGGGCTGGGCGAAGCGGGACTTCGCGTCGCCGGCGTCCTTCAGCATCGGGACCTCGGCGCGGTCCTTCTTCAGCACGAGGTGCGCGTCCGAGCTCTTGACGCCCTTCGAGGTCCCGTCGATGTTCGACACGAAGTCGCCGGTCAAGTCCAGAGGGTCGACGAGCTGAACGAGGACGCGCAGGACGTCCTCGTAGGCGAGGCCGCTCTCGCCCGTCCCGCCGACGAGGACGGCGATCTTGTCGGCGCGCGCGGCGTTGCCCTGAGCGTCGCGAGCGGCCTTGAGGTCGGCGAGCAGGCCCGCGGCCTTGCGGCTCAGCAGATCGAGCTGGCGCTCGGGAGAGTCCTGGTTGATCCGCGTCCCGACGGGCGGCTCCTCGTCCTCGGGGAACGCGCGCCGCGCCGCGTCGCGGTCGTAGACGAGGCGGCCCTTCGCGTCGAGCGTCGCGTGGTCCGCCAGCCACTCCGCCAGCGGGCGATCCTCCTGGTCGATCATCCCCATGTGGGCGCCGGCGTTCAGCGAGGCGGCGAAGGCCCTGAGCACCTCGCCGGTGGATGCGTTCAGCATGTCCTTGACCGCCTTCTGGTTGAAGACCAGCGTGAACGAGAACCAGCCCTTGCGGTCGCCCGACTCCGCGTCCTGCCCGGCGCTCTTCGCGAAGGCGGCGGAAGAATCCTTCTTCGGGACCGGCGGGATCAGCGTGTCCACCGGGAGCATCACGCTCGCGGCGCGCGAGCCGCGCTGTCGGCCGGCGAGCTCCATCACGTCGTTGATGTCCTTCAGGTCGCCGCGGACCTCCGAGGCGCTCTGGCGGAGGTAGCCCTGGTTGCGCAGGTAGACGAGGATCGGAGCGCCGTGCGGCCGGCCCTTCGGGGCGAAGGTGACCGCCTCGGCGTCGCGCTGGGAGCTGTTCTTGGCCAGCGGGCCGAGGAACGGGGCGTTGAAGTAGTCGTTCGTCTTGCTCTTGTCGGCGCGGTAGAACTGGAACTCGCCCTGCGCGCCGGTGTAGCGCAGGACGCGGTCGCTTCCGAACAGCGTCGTCGCGTCGTGCTTGATCAGGAACGGGATGTTCAGCGAGAACGAATGCGTCTTCGTCGCGTACTGGTCGGCCGCCGCGTAGGTCGGGTCGCCGAGCGTCTTCGCGTGGTCGCCGCGCAGGATCGCGTAGTCCTTCAGCGTCGTCTGGTCGTCGGCGTGCAGGGTGCTCATGCGCGCGCCCATCTTGACGAGCTCGCCGAGGTCGCCGCGCGTCGCCTTCGCGAGCGCCTCGGCCTGCGCCGGGTCGCGCGGATCGACGACGAACTCCATCAGCACGCGCGCGCCGTCCGACGACGCGCGGCCCCAGCTCATCCAGGCCGTCGTGTACTTGCCGAGCTGGTTGGCGACCTGCTGCTCGACGAAGCGCAGCAGGATGTTCTGCGCGTTCGCGGCGAAGACGGCGGCCGGGAAGGTCGCGACGACGCCGAGGGCGCTCGAGTGGACGACGACGTGATCGATGCGGAAGCGGAAGCGGACCTTGTCGTCGGCGATGCGGTAGAGGGTCATGCTCGCCGCGCCGGAGTCGCTGCGGCCGAACGAGACGCTGAACGCGGAGGAGTCGGCCGGGTTGGACATCGGCCGGGTCTCGTTCAGGCCCAGGCCCTGGTAGTAGGTCAGCGTGAACGGGATGCGCCACAGCTCCCCGAGCTTCATCGCGGCGATGCGCTTGGCCGTCACCGGCATCACGGTCTTGATGTCGCGGAAGTCGGCCAGGCGCCGGACCTCGGCGCAGGTCTGCTGCGACGCGAGGCGGCGGACGACCATCGTGTGCCCCTCGATCGAGCCGCCCAGCGACAGGCCCAGGGAGGCGGCGCCCGCGCCGACTCCGTTCAGCTCCTTCGAGAACCCGTGCGCGTAGGCGATCTTCAGCTTCTCGTCGTCGACGACCGCCAGCGAGTTGTCCGGATAGGTCGCCAAGTAGCGCGACAGGCCGACGCTGGTGCCCTCGAAGCCCTGCGGGCCGAAGTTGAAGTCGTGGTTCAGCTGGATGTGGCGGCAGAGCTGGTCGAGCACCCGCGAGCGCAGCTTCGCGTCGAAGCTCTGCCGGTCCGGGGCGCCGAAGCCGCCCTCGGGGGTCGTCGGCGCCAGCACGGTCCCGGTCGCGACGGGCGCCTGGTACGGGGTCCAGTCGTCGTCCGGGTCGGCGGCGAAGGCTCTCGCGGACGCGGCGGTCAGCAGGACGGCGACCGTCAGCAGGCGCAGGCGGTATCCCCTCATTAATGTCATTTTACCCGCGCCGCGGCCGCGCCGCAGGAGGCGAAGGGCCCAGGCCGCGGCGGACAATGGGCCTAGACGCCGTTCTCGCCGGCGCGGATCACGTCGAGGACGCGCCGCTGCTCGGCCGGCGGCAGGCGGGCGTCGCAGGCGGGATAGAGCGTCCGCTCCTCTTCGGCCCCGTGGACGGCGAGAGCCGCGGCGAGCTCTCGCCCGAGGGCGCCGGCGGCGGGATCCCCGGCGCGCAGGGCCTCCCGCGTCCGCGCGAGGCGCGCGCGCAGGCGGAGATGCTCCTCCTCGAGGGCCGCGACCGCGCGCCGGTCGAGCCCGGGGAGGGCGCGCAGGGACACCGGGAAGAGGACCTCCTCCTCCCAGGCGATGTGACGGTCCAGGCGGAGGGCGAACGCCTCGAACGCCGCGCGCGCCTCCTCGGGGCGCGCCCAGTCGATGCGGCCCAGCAGGGCGTGCAGCTGGCCGTGATCCTCCTCAAAGCGCTCGTGGATCGTCTCCGTCGCGTCGTTCATCTCGCAGCCCTCCTCCCCCGACTCCTGGCAACAATACGGCCGGACGGCGGCCGCGCTTGGACGGATCGTTGCTTGGCGGCTGTCGTGCTCAAGAACGACGACGACCTCTCCTGGTACGCGCGCAAGGCCGCGCGCGCCTCGGCCAAACCCGGCACCGAGCCCGAGAGCGCCCACGTCGAGCGCATCCGGGATCTCCTCGAGCGCCTGCGCGCGGCGGGCGTGCGCGGCGACGCGGCGACGATGACGCTCTTCACCAGGCAGCTGCCCCCCGGCTGCCGCCCCTGCCTGCGCGGCGACGGCACGAACCTCTACGTGACCGGCCTGTGCACGCGCGACTGCTTCTTCTGCTTCAACCAGAAGCCGCGCCAGGACGAGCTCGTCGTCCACGGCCTGCCCGTGCGGGAGCCCGAGGAGGCCGCCGGGATCGTGACCCGCTTCGGCCTGAAGAGCGTCGGCCTCTCCGGCGGCGAGCCGCTCCTCCGCCCCGAGCGCGTCCTGCGCCTCCTGCGCGTCCTGCGCGCCCTGCCCGAGCCGCCGCGCGTGGACCTCTATACGAACGGCGACCTGGCCGACGACGCGACGCTGAAGGCGCTCAAGGACGCCGGCCTCGACTCGATCCGCTTCGACGCCGCCGCCCGCGGCTACGACCTGGCGCCGGTCGCGCGCGCGCGCGCCTTCTTCGACGAGGTCGCCGTCGAGATCCCGCTCGTCCCCGAGGACCTGCCGAAGGTGAAGGAGATGGCCCGCGCGCTCGACCGCCTGCGCGTGCCCTACCTGAACGTCCACGAGCTGTTCCTCTGCGTCGAGAACGAGGCCCGCGTGCTGGCCTCCGGCGCCCGGCCGAAGGAGGGCGGCGAGTCGAAGCACCTGCTCTGGCGCCCGACCTCGCGCAGCCTCGAGGCCTGCCTGGAGCTCCTCCTGTTCGCGCTCGACGAGCGGCTGACGACCAGCGTCTACCTGTGCTCGTGCGGCACGCAGGAGACGATCTCGCGCCGCGGCTACCTCAAGCGCCGGCGGGGCTCCGGCGCGGCCGCCGCGGCCTGACGCTCCCCCCTGGAAAGCCCAGGGATTCCTTCGGCGCGAGCGCCGGGGTCCCCGGCTCGCCGCATTCGTCGCTCGACCAGCGCCTGGCCTCGCGCCTGCTCGACGAGGAGGTCACGAGCGCCTACGTCGGCGCCCGACGCCTGACCTACGAGGCCTGGCACTACGAGTGGGGCGACTCCCCGTTCGGCTCCGGCGCGCTCTGCCGCGCGCCGGACTGCGCCGAGAAGCACTGGCCGGTGACGGGCCGGCCCTGAGCCCGACGCGTCAGCGGTAGCCCTGCGCCTGCAGTTCGAAGAGGCGGGCGTACGTCCCGCCGCGGCGCACGAGGTCGTCGTGGCTCCCCAGCTCCGAGATCTTCCCGCCCTCGATCACCGCGATGCGGTCGGCCATGCGCACCGTGCTGAAGCGGTGCGAGACGAGGA
Source organism: Elusimicrobiota bacterium (assembly GCA_028869495.1). Taxonomy (GTDB): domain Bacteria; phylum Elusimicrobiota; class Elusimicrobia; order UBA1565; family UBA9628; genus GWA2-66-18. Next base: position 14,239 of record JAGWRY010000109.1, read on the forward strand.
GGACGATCTTGCCCTCGGAGAGCTCCTGGAAGCGGCGGAAGATGTCGTACTCGGCCTCGGCGTCGAGGGAGGCGGTCGGCTCGTCGAGGATCAGGACCTCGGCCTCGCGCATGAAGCCGCGGGCCAGCGCGATCTTCTGCCACTGGCCGCCGGAGAGCTCGTGGCCGCTGTCGAACCAGCGGCCGAGCATCGTGTCGTAGCGCTTCGGGAGCGACGCGGCGACCTCGTCGGCGCCGCTCTTGCGGGCGGAGGCCTCGATGCGCGCGAAGTCGCCGAGATGCTCGACCGAGCCCAGGCCGATGTTCTCGGAGAGCGGCAGGTGGTAGCGCACGTAGTCCTGGAAGATCGCGCCGACGCGGCGCGCGAGCTCCTCGGGCGGGAAGTGGCGCACGTCGACGCCGCGGAACAGCACTCGCCCGCGCGTCGGCTCGTAGAGGCGCGTCAGCAGCTTGATCAGCGTGGTCTTGCCCGCGCCGTTCTCGCCGACGAGGGCCAGCTTCTCGGACGGCCCGATCGACAGCGTGATCCCCTGGAGCGCCCAGTCCTCGCGGCCCGGATAGCGGAACCAGACGTCCTCGAACTCGACGCCGCGCGACGGGTCCTCGGCCGGGCGCGCCTCGGCCGGCGCCGGGATCGCCGACTGCGCGAGGCCGAGGAAGGTGAACAGGTTCTGCAGGAACAGGCCGTTCTCGTAAAGACCCTTCAGGTTGTCGAGCATCCCCTGGAACGTGCCCTGGCTCTGTGAGAACACCGCGATGTAGAGCGACATCTGGCCCAGCGTGATGCGCCCGGCGACGGTCAGGTAGACGATCCAGACGTAGGCGCCGTAGTAGCTGAGGGTCGCCAGCAGGCCCCAGAGCACGGCCTTGACCGAGCTGGCCTTGGCCAGCGCCGCGTCCTCCTCGAAGATCTTGCGGAACATCCGCGCGTAGCGCTCGAGGAGCGGCTCGCCCAGGCCGAAGAGCTTGACCTCCTTGACGGTCGTGTCGAGCGTCAGCAGCTGCTCGAGGTAGGCCATCGTCCGCGTCTCGGGCGCGCGCCAGGTCTCCAAGCGGAACTGCAGGCCGCTGTAGCGCGCCTGCACGACGAAGGCCGGGATCGCCGCGCCGAACAGGATCAGCGCGACCCACGGGTTGAAGGCCAGCAGCACCGCGACGAAGGAGGCCAGCGTCAGCAGGTTCTGCGCGAGCAGGAAGCCGGCGCGCACCAGCGACATCGCGCGGTACTCGGACTGGCGCCGCGCGTTCTGCATCTTGTCGTAGAAGTCGGCGTCCTCGAACCAGCGCGCCTCCAGGGCCAGCGCCTTGCGGATGATGCGCGTGTTGACCAGGTGGCCGAGGCGGTGGTCGATCAGCTTGTCGACGAGCTGGCGCAGCTGGCCGACGATGGAGCCCGCCAGGATCAGGCCGAACTCGGCCGCGACGTAGGGCAGGACCGAGCGCAGGCCCTGCGCGGGCTCCAGGCCGCGCTTGACGGCCGAGAGGACCCCGTCGATGATCAGCTTCGTGACCCAGGCCTGGGACACGGGGAGCGCGCCGCCGGCGGCGGTCAGCGCGCCCATCGCGACGGTGCTGGCCGGGTCGGCCTCCCACAGGAGCGCGAACGCGCGCGGCGCGTTCTTCAGCGCCTCCGCCCATTCGTCGACGCGCGCGCGCCAGCCGGAGGGCTTTGCGTCCGTCAACGCAGGTCGACCGTCGCCTCGACCGACATGCCCGGGGCCAGCACGCGCCCGCCGGTCGGGACGTCGTCGAGGACGATCTTGACCGGCACGCGCTGGACGACCTTCACGAAGTTGCCGGTCGCGTTCTCGGGCGGCAGCAGGCTGAAGCGGGCGCCGGTCCCGGCCTGGATGCTGTCGACGCGTCCGGTCAGGCGCAGGGACGGATAGGCGTCCACGCGCACGCGCGCCTTCTGGCCCGGGCGCATGCGCGTCAGCTGGGTCTCCTTAAAGTTCGCGACGACCCAGACGCGGGACGGCACCAGCGCCAGCGCCGCCTGGCCGGTCGACAGGTACTCGCCGGGCTCGACCGACTTGCGCGTGACGCGGCCGTCCTCGGGCGCGTGGACCGTCGTGAAGGAGAGGTCCAGCTCCGCCTGGTTCAGCAGGGCGGTCTTGTCGTCGACGGCGGCCTTCGCGGCCAGCGCCGCCGCGCGCGCGTGGTCGACGCCCTGGGCGGAGGCCTCGTCGCGGGCGAACAGGGCCTGCGCGCGCTTGAGGTCCGCGTCGGCCTTCACGGCCTGGGCCCGCGCGGACTCGAGGTTCGCGCGCGCCTCGTCGACGCGGTTCTGGAAGTCGCGCGGGTCCAGCTCGAAGAGGACGTCGCCCGCCTTGACCGGCTGGTTGTCGGCGACGAGCACGCGCGAGACGTGGCCGGACACGCGCGGGCTGATCGGGATCACGTCGCCCTCGAGCGCGGCGTCGTCGGTCGTCGCGCGGGGCGCGCGCAGGGCGAAATAGGCGCCGGCGGCGAGGAGGAGCGCCGCGGCCGCCGCGGCGGCGACCCAGCGCCACG